>LUTY01002472.1 GCA_001640045.1 Candidatus Thiomargarita nelsonii
GCGCTTATAATGTAGTTGGGTATGGTAAGCGTATTTGCACTCGTAATTTCCACAACCCTATCTCCAGCTATCATTAATCGGCTCAACTCGCTCCGCAACTTGATCGCCTGTGCCATACACCAGATTTAAAATGTGCGTGGGACGCACGCTATGCTGGCTGGAGCATCTCTTATCAAGATTAGTCGTTCCGTGCCAGTTAGAAATTCAAGAATTAGCCTGCCCTTTGGTTGCAGGTAAAACATCTGTTCCAATGTAGAGGCACTCTTCTCCAAACAGTGAGGTATAGGAGGTGTTCATATTGTCGCTGAAAATGATAAGCTCTTTGGAGATACCACAGCATATTGCGTATGATAACACTTGAGCTTTTTGAGTTTTGGTCAGGGGCGTTTCATTTCGCAGGCCGCCTGTTTCAACTGGACGTGAAATTATTGTCGTGTACTTAGCTTATTTATATACGAAATGAAGGTTAATAATATAACCTTAAGTATTTCTTTGGGAAAAAATATATAGAGCAAGAAACTTTTTCTTTTCTTTAATTCAACTCTTTGTTTTTCCCTTTTTTTTATTTTAAGTATGGCGTTTTTTCTGGCGTTTATTTCTTGATTGAATTTTTTGTTTGTGTATTCATTGAATACATCTAACAACAACATCACTTTGTCGAAACGATTAATCCAATCTTTCCCAACGGTGTTAGACAAGCTTGTCTCATGCTTTCTGTATACTGACATTGTTAAATCAATATAACCAATTAAACCATAAGTTGAACATATTAATTGTATTGCCCAATCACCATTGTAAATCTGATCAAATGAATCAGGCACTGATTGTAGATACGTTCTTCTCAGAAGAATAGACTGGGTAGGAATGAACCAACTTTTTAAAATAATATCTTGAGTCGAAAAAAATGGCTTCATTTTTTTACCACAAAAATTTTTGGTTCTTCTTATTTTCTCAGCAAACTTTACTTTTGAATTATGGAAAGATAAAGACACCTCTGGATGGTTTTCCATATATTCTACTTGTAATTGCAACTTGCTTGCATCCGTCCAGTAATCATCCCCTTCACAAAGTGCAATATACTTGCCTTTGGCACGAGTAAAGTTAAATTTAATACTTATCATCCTAACACCTTTTGAGTATTGGTTTTCTGTTTGATAAATGGGTTTTATGATGTCAGGATACTTTTTTTCGTATTCTCTTATTAAAGTTGCTGTATTATCGGTAGAAGCATCATCGTGTATGAGTACTTCAAAAGGAAAATCAGTTTCCTGCATTAGAAAGCTATCAATGGCTTCTTGGATGTATAGTTCATGATTGTAAGTAATACAAGATACACTTACTAAGGGCGGTTCATGAGTTTTCCATTTCCGCATAATCTCTTCTTGTGTTCTTTCTAACATTTAATTTGTACCTTTTGAATTGCAACAGCAACAAGCCCTCGGCTTGCGCTTGAAACCAACATATTTATCATTAAAACGATCAGGCCTATACTAATCAAAACCACAAAGACTTCCATCCTAGTCATTACACCAAAGCTAATACCTAAGCCTTCAATAAACAAAAGTGCTGCCGCTGTACTTACAAAAATAGGCGCAACATCCTTGAAAAGCCAAGGCCAATGAATACCAGGCGCAAACTTATTATGCACAATGGGTGTCCAAATCATGAACGAGATGAGTCTAAGGAAAAACCATGTTATCGCCACACCCATCGCACCATATTTTCAAAATACCTGCTGCGACTGTTATTAGTGCAAAATAGCCATCTTCTGACAATGGTAAGACTTTTGAAAGTATCACTTTAAATTTGAAAAAATACGCTTTAGCTTAGGAGCGAGCACACCCTCCAAAAAACTATAACCTTCCGCCCTAATTAATTTGCTAAGCAGAACATAGAGAGCCACAGCCGCAGTGCCAACTACTGCAATCTGAATGATCGCGTGATGGTCAGCTAAAAAAAATGTTATTTGCCAAGCGACCAAGGCAGCAATTAGTGCTGCGAGACTAGGTTTTGCGATATCACCAACCTGTTCCAAAAGGCCGTACCCAATCAGCCTTTTTGAGTAATAGGTATTAGGCAGCAATGCGAAATAGGACCCTATAATCCGGCTAATTATTATTCCGGTAACGCCATAAGGTATTGCTGCAAATAACAGCCCTAGGTTTACTAATTTTTTCACAATACCGACATACAGCACAAGATCTGAGCGCCCTTTTACATTGAGAATATTCACATTCATAGCGTGAAGTGGGTAAAACAGACCAACAAGACAAAGCAATTGTAGATAAAGCACTGCCCCTTGCCACCGCTCTTCAAACAGCAGTGCAAACACAGGCTCAGCCAATACCGCCAGAAATAACATTATTGGTGCAATAATAAAACTTACTATCTGAATAATACGACGATACCTTTGTCTGAGCTGTGTGTTGTCATCTTGAAGCGATGCTAGCGCAGGAAAGGTTGCTTGTTGAACAGAACTTGTAATCTGTGTGGCAGCTAACTCTTGTATTTTGTTTGCAAAAAAATACAGCCCTGTAACTTCAGCACTAAATAGCTTACCTATTATCAATATATATGAGTTTTGAAAGAGAACATTGATAAAATTAGCGATCTGACAAACAAACAGAAATGGTATTTTAGCAATATCTGCGCCAACACACAATAAAAAATTAACGGCTTATTTATTTTTAACTTGATTTTTTATTTAATACTTGAACAGAGTACTCGGCATCCAGACAATGATGTCACATCGTTTTAATTTATGACTATCATAAATGACAGAAAATAGGAGTCCAAACTTTAGTTTGGACGTA
>LUTY01002465.1 GCA_001640045.1 Candidatus Thiomargarita nelsonii
TCTCCTGATCGCAAAGAGAAATACTGGGGTTATGATGCCAGAATGACTCTTGCTGAAAAGCGTAAGGGCAATGAAGCTAAAAATTATCATTTTTTTCAAAATTTTAAAATGCAATTGAAGGAGGGGCAGGATAGAACAGAAGAAGGCCCCCGTATTAGCAGTGCAAATGGAGAAAAATTTTTAGTCATTGGTTTAATTGCTGACTATCTTAGATTTCTAAAGGACTATGCCCTTAATGACATAAAAGAAGCCACTAGCGGTTATTTGAAAGAGAATGAAATCCGCTGGTGTTTGACTGTGCCTGCGATTTGGAAAGATGCGGATAAGCAAATTATGCGCCGTGCGGCACAACAATCAGGGTTGATTGGTACGTCTGATGAAGAAGCAGAGCGTCTTATACTTGCTTTAGAACCAGAAGCCGCTGCAATGTACTGTCAAGAAAAAGATCAACATCAATTAGATGTTGGTACTCGCTTCATGGTGGTGGACTGCGGAGGTGGTACGGT
>LUTY01002466.1 GCA_001640045.1 Candidatus Thiomargarita nelsonii
TATCCTTCTCAAGTGCAGCCAATAAAATTTGCATATCATTAGGCAAGGGCGCAGCCCATTGCACCCATTCACCACTATTAGGATGAATAATTCCCAACTCTGCTGCGTGTAAAGCTTGACGTTGGAATGTCCGCAAGGTTTTTTTAAACGTATCACTACTCGCCGATGGAATTTGCAAGCGTCCCCCATACACAGGATCACCTAACACTGGATAATGCTTATAGGCGAGATGAACACGAATTTGATGGGTACGTCCCGTCTCCAATTGCACACGAATATGAGTATGAGCGCGGTAACGTTGGATAACACGATAATGAGTGATAGCCTGTTTGCCGTTTTCTACCACTGCCATACGAATGCGCTGCTTTGGATGCCGCCCTATCGGAGCATCCACCGTGCCCCCCGCAACCAATACCCCCGTGACGATTGCTTGATATTTTCTCATAAATGCCCTGGCTTGCAGTTGTGTCACCAAATGTGTATGCGCGGCTAAATGACGCGCCACC
>LUTY01002467.1 GCA_001640045.1 Candidatus Thiomargarita nelsonii
CAAAATATTATATGTTGATGATTCAATTATTCTTGAACACAGTGAAGCGGCTTCTGCTCTTGGTGAGGGTTATGTTTTTGGATCGGAGCAAATCCCTTCTGTGACTGAGCTAAAATATGAGCTAATCAGTCAAATACCTCCTGAACAACAGAAAGACATATTATTATTTGACCTTTGGGTTCAAAATGAAGATAGAACATTGTCTGAATGGGGTGGTAATCCTAATTTGTTATGGAAAAGTGAACAATCAAAATTATATTTAATTGATCACAATCTGATTTTTGATAATCAGTTTAATATTAATGATTTTTGGGAAACTCATGTTTTCAAACACATTATTTTTGATTTAATTGATCGGCTAAATTATCAAGAAAGGATGCAGAAAGCACTTAAGTGTTGGCAATCTGCATGGGATGTCATCCCAGAAGAATGGAAAGACGAAAATAACGGATTTGTCCCCAATGAAATTTTACAAGGTCTTAAATCTGACGTTGATGGCGGGATTT
>LUTY01002468.1 GCA_001640045.1 Candidatus Thiomargarita nelsonii
AAACGGCACCAAATTGATGTCTATCTGCGTAACCAATATCTTTAAGATAAGAATCAATGACGGCATGAAAACTCAGCGGTGCTTCGTAATTTTCAATTTCAGCCAGACGTAAGGGATCTTGGAAAAAGGTGCGTACCTGAATCGCCAATTCCCGTTCTTTGTTATTGAGAACCACTTCATAGTTGCTGGCAGACACTAATAAATCTGAAATCATACGGTTACGTTGTCGTTCAGTGATGTTCACATTGACCACATAAATAATCACTGTGGTCATAATGACAACCAGAGAAATGCCTGCGATTAATAATTTTGTGCCTAGTTTCATTGGTTTAACACGTCCACAGAGAAAAGTAATTGAATTTTTGCACGTTCACCCGCATTGACTCTCACCTGCTTGCGTTCCGCTGGGAGTAACGGATGCCAACCTGTTACGGTATAGGTACCGGGCTTTAAGTCGCTAAAAGCATAGCTTTTATCAGACTGCAAAACCGCCACCTGTTCGCCT
>LUTY01002469.1 GCA_001640045.1 Candidatus Thiomargarita nelsonii
CTTTTTTGGTTTTTTTTTCCTAAGGAGGAAGTTAATTATGAATCTTAAAGCAACACGCATCATGCAATTGAGCTTAATCGCGCTATCTAGCCTAGCCATGTTGGAAACCAACGCCAGCAATATTGATCCCAGCAACAAATACGCTTGGAGCGAAAATGCCGGCTGGGTCAATTTTCTCCCCAGCGATGGTGGTGCTACCGTCTACGATGACCACCTAGAGGGTTTCGTGTGGTCAGAAAACGTGGGTTGGATAAGACTCGGTGGTGACACCGGCGGTGGCACACCTAACTATTATGCTAATGATTCCAGTAGCAATTATGGTGTCAACAACGACGGCGCTGGCAACTTGTCAGGCTACGCTTGGTCAGAGAATGTGGGTTGGATTAATTTCTATCCCACACACAGCCAAGTCACCATCGACTCAGGAACGGGAGATTTTGATGGCTATGCCTGGTCAGAGAATGTGGGCTGGATTCACTTTCAGAATGACAGCCCGGCCGCCTAT
>LUTY01002470.1 GCA_001640045.1 Candidatus Thiomargarita nelsonii
CTCAGAAACTTATTTATTCTGTTGCAGATAATAATGAAAATGTTTTTTCAAATTTTCAAAATACAGACTCATTGGATCAGGATTTACCTGAAATAGAAGGAACTGAAATAATAGAATATGTGGAAGCTCCATCACCCGTTTCTAGTTATTTTGAGGTAGGTATAAAATCAATTTTAAAATGGGAAGGAACTGGAATTCAAAAAAGAAAAAAAAATCTCATTGGAGCTGAGTTTGAGTATTATTATTCACGAGATGGGAATTTTACCATGAAAGGTTTTTTTATTAAAGACGATGAAATAAAGCTTGCAAGTATTGATATAAACTTGGGTAGTTCTTGGTATTCACTTGCTCCGGTACCGTTATTTTTGGGATATAGAAGCTTAGAAGTCGCTAACCCAACAAAAAATAACGACCTAAAAAATAACGACCTCAAAATTAAAGCTCCAGTGCTCGGAACGTTTTATCGTACAAATCATCCTGATAATAAAGGTTTTTATGCCAGTTT
>LUTY01002471.1 GCA_001640045.1 Candidatus Thiomargarita nelsonii
AGAGGAGACTACAACGGTGACGAAGTTGCCAAAGCCTTAATCAATTCTCGTAATAAAAACTGCAAAGTGATTATTCACTCCATGAATCCTAAAGGTGCAGACAAGATGCTCAAGTTACTTCCTGATGCCTTATGCTATCCAGTATCTAAAATGATTCGTTCCAATAAAGTTTTTAAGAACTTACAAAAAAAGATAACTGAGCAGGGAACCAATTTTGATTGGAAAGGATTTCAAAGCGAATTTTCTTGAATTGTCGGTAGAACCGACCATTATCATGGTCAAAAAGGGCAACAAATCTGCCCCTAATGAGGTGGATGCGATTAGTGGTGCCACTATTTCTTCTAAAGCCGTTGTCAGGATTCTTAATGAATCTATTGAAAAATGGAATGAAAAGTTATAAGTGATGAGAGTGGAACCAAAAATAACTTTGTATTGTTTACCTTATGCAGGTGGTCGGGCATTGTCGTACCGTGATTTTCAAGCGCAGGTTTCCAAGCATAAACAG
>LUTY01002478.1 GCA_001640045.1 Candidatus Thiomargarita nelsonii
GCCTTTTTTGAGTCATTCCAATTGTACTGATGCCGAACTCCGTTTTGAAATGTTAGATGGTACTCAAGTTTGGTGGACTTTTCGGTGGCGAATCACTGATAATATTAATCAAGGCGAAAGTCTTAAATATCAAAATAACAACCAGACGGTGGAAGTATTCACTTATTCTAGCAAACACAAAACCAATCGCATCAAAGTTGGTCATGAAGTTATAGATGGATTACGCTTATCGGGTTCGATTTTGTCGATTTTGGATACCAACATCATTAGTGATGAAAAAAGTCGGATAATTGCCCAAGCTGTGCGAGAATGGGGAGAAGGTATTTTTTCTCTTGAACTGATGAATCCTGCGGCAATGCGTCGAGGGGTAACTGGTATTCCTTTGCACTTTGGACATCAAGGCGAATGGCTAGGCCATTTTCTGGCTTCGCTCTCCAATGTACAAAAAGAACGCATCGTCACACGATTAAACCAATTCTACCCCTCACTAAAAGCACTTCATACTACTCAAAAAAGAGCTGGTTGGGTAGATTTGCAGATTGGGGAAAATTTTCCAAACGCAGGTCAAATTCATGCAGATCATATCAGTGATGGTTATCTGCGTCTTATAGCACTCGCCTCGCTCCCAGAATTAAGCGATGAAATCAACCTGATACTACTTGACGAAATTGAAGATGGCATTGATCCTCACATTCTACCTGACTTGATTGATAATATTTCTCAGGAACAGAATGCACAATTGATTATAACATCCCACTCACCGGTATTAGTTAATCGTTTTGAACCGGTTGCAGTGCGTTTCATGGCTCGCACTACCACTGGCGCAGCAATTTCCGTAGGATTCAATGAAATCAAAGAGATGCAACCAGACCTTGAATATCAAGGCGTGGGAGAAATCTGGCTTCATACCTCAAGCAACATCATAGAAAAATGGGTGAGGGAGACGGTTTCTCATCGTCAAGATAAGTCATAAAATAAATCAACACAAATTGAGAGCCGGGGGTATTTTGAAAATACTGATTTGTGGAGAGGGCGAGCATGATATGGGAAAACAAGAATATTGTCCTCGCAAAAATGACTATGATATTTACGAAGGGTGGATACAGAAATTCATCCGCAAAATCAAACCCCATTTAAACATCCAGTTTGACACACGACGTAGAAAAGAACTTATCTCTTTCAATTGTGGCAAAAAGCGACCTGCTTTAAAAGGCCATAGCGAAAAGGCATTTTATGCCATGATGATTGCCAAGCGTGAAGGCTATGATGCCGTTGTGTTCATGGTGGATGCTGATACTAAAGATTTAAAGCAGTGGAAAAAGAAATGTCAGGAAATATTGGAGGGTTTTGCCGCCGTGAAAGCCGCCCCGTTGGGTATCGCCTGTGTCCCAAAAAGTGCCTCGGAGAGTTTGAGTGATAGTCAAGCATGGGCAACTTTGGGTTTGAATAATTTAAAGGCACTCCCGGATGAACCTGAGATGATATGGGGTAAACGGGACGAGCCAAATGCTAACCATCCTCATCAATATTTCAAACGTATTTGTCAAAAAGCGGATATTCCAGACAACAAATATACACGCTGGGAAGTGGCTGAACTATCTGATATAAATGTGATTGAAAAAAAATGCCCAAATAGTTTGGGTGCGTTCCAGAAAGCCGTTGATAAGGTATGAGTTTTTATACACTAATCAAATCAATATTTTAATTAAACATTAATAAATTTATGCCAAATAGAATACTACATAAAATTCGCATTATACTAACTCGCCCAGATAAAGTCTTGCGGTGGATGATTAGCCGCGCAAACTTTTATGGTAGAAAAATAGCGATTGTTATATTGCCTTATTCAATCGGGACAAAACTTTTGTCATGGTTTTGTAAACAACGCTGGGTACAAGCCATTTTTTTTCGACCTCAAATACATAGGCTGCGTCAATGCCTAAAAACTGTTCCTACTTCACTCAATGAAGATGAGCTTATTCGACAAAGCCTGACAAGTAATTTTGGTCGCTGGTGGCGACTTGCTGCTATAACACGTTGTACGCCTCAGCAATTTGATAAATGGGTAACAATCACAGGCGTTGCCACGCTGCGACAAGCGTACCAGCGGGGTAGGGGTGTTATTTTGTTAAATAACAAAACTGCACAGGGTCAAATCTTGCCATTAATACTCGTTCATCTAGGATTCGATGATTTTCTTACGGTGGGAAATAATTCTCTGGCATTAAAGTTAATGCATTTAGAACAACTAAAGAAGACTTCTCTGTTAGAAACTAATATTCCATCCACAAACAAATTATTAAAGATTAGACAGTTACATAAAGGGAAACCGATTTTAGAACAAGGCGGTATAGTACACATAGTTGCAGATGCAATTGGAGGCGATATTCGTGTTCCCTTTCATGGGTATATACGCCCTTTCAATACCGGTTTTGCTGAATTGGCGATCAGTACCCATGCCGAGGTGATACCCGTAATCATCCGCATGGATATAGCAGGCCATATCAAGGTGGCATTTTTTGAACCATTGAAAACGAAGCATAACAAGATCAATCATCAAGAACAAGTTGAGTTTTTCATTAAACAATATACAGAGTTTCTTGAAGAAAGGTGGACTGAGGAAATAGGAAACCTAGTATGGGATAACATAAGGAGGATTATTCAGTTACCAATAATTACTTAGGAACGTGCATGTAATAAAGTTTGCAACTAAACCTGCCAGGTTTTCAAAACCTGGCAGGTTTGCCTTTAAAGTTGACTAAGTTATTTCATGCACGTTCCTTAGCTTAGCGAAGAAAGTCTTCGC
>LUTY01002473.1 GCA_001640045.1 Candidatus Thiomargarita nelsonii
TGCTGCTATTGTTCGAACCAGTTTTCCATGAGGTTCAGCCATGGTGCGTACCAGTTGAGTGATAGGTGCTTGCATCACTGACATCAACATACTAATCGCTTCAGTATAAGTCGGCAACTTAGCCACTTGTGCAATATCAGAAGCATCTAACAACTGACCACCCAAAGCGATACTTTTTACAACTAACTTGTCATGAGTTTTAGCAAACTCACTAATCACACGCGCCGCTGCGCCTGGCTCATTCATAGAAAAAGCCAAAAAAACCGGCCCCACTAAGGTGCCTTGTAAACACTCAAAATCAGTATTTAAAACAGCACGCCGTGCCAAAGTATTTTTCACAACACGAAGAGAAACATCCTCAGTTCGCGCCTTTTGACGTAGCTCTGTCACATCACCCACACTCAAACCACGATATTCCGCCACAATGGCAGAATGAGCGCGACGGGCGACCTCATTCACATTAGCAACAATAGCTCGCTTATCATCAATCGCCAGCGGCATTCAC
>LUTY01002474.1 GCA_001640045.1 Candidatus Thiomargarita nelsonii
ACTTTCCACAGCTTCTTATCAGGGCCATTTATTTTGGGGTACCATGCACGTTCCTTATTTAGCATGGGCTCTTTTTATGAGACTCTATGCCGCTGATATTTATTCATCGTTAGCTTATAATAACGCACTGTTAGGAACTATGCGTCCAGTGTCGATTTTCCGGGGACAAAATTTCGCAGACGGCAATCCTGATATCCAATTACTTTATGGCATGACTCATCTGCCAAGCTATAAAAATGGTTTAACACCAGATGCCGCTTGGGAACTTGTTCCAAACAATATGGAACTGCCAGCCGAGATCGTAGATAACCCCACTGCAGTTTTGGATATTTATTTAAATAATTCTTATAAGAATTTTTCGGGCTGTCCCATTTTTGGCCTCGCGGGATTTAATAATTATAACAATAACTATACGTGGACTATGGCGGTTTATAATAACCGTCTATTTGTGGGCACGTTGGACATAAATTTCTCTGAGGCAAATCCGGAGGCTCGTGCAGAACT
>LUTY01002475.1 GCA_001640045.1 Candidatus Thiomargarita nelsonii
GGGCGACTTAACTAGATTAGGCGCAAAGACTATTGTCGATTTTGTAGAAAACAATCCAGACGTGGTTCATGTTGAGGAAACTTTTGTTGGAAAGGCGGCTTCGTTCGAGCGAGAATCAGGTATCAAAAAACGACATCGTGGCCTTGGAGAAGCCGCCATTGCCGAATTTTTTGCCAACATTGATGAGAAAATTGATCCCAAGGAGCCCGTGCTGATTCTATTTGAGGATTCTGACATTCGGCGGATCAATGCGTTTTTTCAAGGCAACGCTCACCTGCTTTCCACCAGAGCGTTGTTGGTAGGCATGGAAGAGTGCAGCATCATTGAATCAGCGGATGAAGTTTGGCAGTCGATTATCTCAGCAGGGAGAAAACCATCGGACAAAATGATTGATCAACCGTCTACCTATAGCGGGGAAAGCCGTTCGTGGAAGCCGCTATGATATTTAGGAGTCCAATATTTATCTTGGACGAGCCTAAAAAATGAGTGATTCAAAAATCTTCT
>LUTY01002476.1 GCA_001640045.1 Candidatus Thiomargarita nelsonii
GCTTCGGTTTGGGTAATTTTCTCCCACGCATGAGGAAACTGTTTTCCAAATGAGTGTCCCCAATCCCTTTCGCCGTCAGCATCATATAACTGTTCTGCTTCGATTGGTGCCATTTTCTCCCACGCAAGGAGAAACTGTTTTCCAAATGAGTGTCCCCAATTCATTTCGGAACTGTATGGATTATACAACAAAAAGCCGTCGGCATTGAGGAGCATGGTATGTTCTGCGATCTTAGTAGTCGCCTTTTCAAAATGATCGAGCAATTTCGAGCCAAAATAATTGAAGATAATAACGCCCATTTTTTCACCATGCGCGTCAAATACAGGCGTTCCAAAACGGATCATCGTTTTAAAGGGTTTTTCCACCTTTCCCCCTTCGATATTAAAATCAAAAGGAGAAACATATATTTGTCCCTTTTCAAGGCGCATGGTCTCCCCAAAGTAATAGCGTTGCGCCTTGTTTTGCAGCAGAGTATTAGGAACAATAGCGGGTTGTCCTGCGTTG
>LUTY01002477.1 GCA_001640045.1 Candidatus Thiomargarita nelsonii
GGCGTTGTGTGTCTACATCGACAGCCGCTAAAACACCACCACTAATCCACGAATTACCTCCAAAGAAATCGCGCTTTTCAATCAGGATCACCGAACACCCCGCTTGTGCAGCTTCAATTGCAGCGGCTAACCCAGCAAAACCACTACCAATAACAATCACATCAGCTTGTTCATGCCAATACGATGGTGGTGTTGTAAGAGATGCTAACAAAACTTGTGTCTGCATAAGCCTCAATCAACCTCTTTTTTAGCATTCGTTGGTGCAAAATTAGCAGCCTTATCTAGTTTTGTTTGACTGGTTTCTATACGCTCTTGGTAAAAAGAGCGACGTTCAGGATAGCGTGCTTTGAGATAATCATAATAGCTGATTTCAAATTCAATCCCTTTCCAAACCGCACTGGCGACATCGGTGATGTTATCCAAATCAAACAACGTATGGATGGTATTTAAGCGATTGGCTTTAAAATTGTTTTTAATACTATCCGCACTGGCAGGATTGACAAA
>LUTY01002497.1 GCA_001640045.1 Candidatus Thiomargarita nelsonii
CGCTTTAATGCGGCGATGGATGATGATTTTAATACGCCAGAAGCTTTGGCGATTTTATTTGAATTATCTCATGAAATTAATAAGATGCGCTTAGAAGATTTATCAAAAGCGGCACAATTGGGCGGGGAGTTGCGTCGTTTGGGGGGGGTATTGGGCTTGTTACAAGCCGATCCTGAAGCGTACTTACAAGGCACAGATCAAGAGAGTGAAGAAATTGAGCGATTGATTGGGGAACGTCAGGCGGCTCGGAAACGCCGTGATTGGGCAAGGGCGGATCAGATTCGTGCCCAGTTGAAAGAACAAGGGATAGTACTTGAAGATGGGGCGGAAGGGACGATTTGGCGGCGGGAATAATGATTCCGTTCGTAGTAGGCTATTTATCGCCTACGAATGATAAAGCGAATAAAAAATATGAAAAAATTACCCCTGGTAAAGCGGGCAGTGATATGGATAGCTTGACTAACAAAGCGATTAAGCAAATCCAGAACAAAAATTATGGAGAACGCTTTTTGAATGATGGGCGCCCGCGAGTGTATCTTGGTGTGGGTTTTGCGGGAAAAGAAATTGGGTATAAAAAGCTGACAAGTTAAGTTTTTAGGTGGATTACGCTCCGCTAAACGAAGTAACGTCACTCCGTTCCGTTCATCCACCCTACATTTATTAAATTTTGAGCGACTGTCCGTCACCCACTGGCCATACATAGTTGTAGTTACTTTTCTCGGTAATAATTTTGAGCGACTGTCCGTCACGCACTGGCCATACATAATTGTAGTTACTTTTCTCGGTGATGTCCACGTAGCCGTAGTAAAGGTAGACGTACCATGCGAAGTTCGTCAGTTCTTCGTCTGCGATAGACCAATAGTAGCTCATCTGCACATTCAAAAACGCATCTCCATCCTGCCAATGCTCAGTACCCGTCGCGTTGGAAAGGGCGGGCTTTTCATATTTATTATTTACCATCGCCTTCCATTCCTTTTCAGTAGGCAAACGCCACATACCAGGTATTGAACCATCAGTGAGATCATATTGTCCATCCGCTAGATTGGCGACACTTCGCATAGCCGCTTTCCAATTTTGCCGACCAAACGCATTCGCATTTTTCAGCCAGATTAACCCCGTTTTGTTGTCTGTAACAGTGCCATTGCCATTATCTGTATAGCGGAACGCTTCTCGCTTTTTGTCCATATAACTGTCTTCAATGGCTTTTAAATCATTGAACAGTTGCTGAGCGGAAATGTCGCCCTTAATACAATCAAACAATAAATGACGCAAAGTCGGCGCCTCAGGCAATTTATCTTGTGAAAAGGGTCGCGGATTTAAGCCTGTCAAGAAACGATACATCGTCGATCCAAACGCAAATATATCATTTGCCTCGTTCGACTTGCCAGACTCAGGTAGCACATAATCCAAGCTGGCAAACACGGCTTGACCAAATTTGCTGAATTCCCCTTGACTTGCGGCTGCTTGTGAGCGCAAAGAACTTGCTACCTGTGATAATCCAAAGTCAGTGATTTTGACGGCTATCCCAGTTTCCGTCTCTTTTAGCAACACATTCGCAGGCTTTAAATATAAGTGATAAATGCCCACTTTATGGGCAAGCTGTAAAGCTTTGGCGATTTGTAAGCCGACAGTTAAGCCCATTTTTAAGTCCATTGGACCGTTTTTTTCTAACCAGCTTTCCCCATCTATCGCACCCTCAATGTATTCGGTGACCAAAAAAGCGCGTTCCTGTTTAAAAATCTCGAGATAACCAAAATCTAGCGGCTCAAGGATATAGTAAGCCGCAATGTCGCGCATCGCAATGGCTTCTTTAAAGCTTTTAAGATTTTCCCAAAAACATTTCACCATCACCCATTCTTTTCTAATGAGTTTGTTATTGTTTCGGCACAGAAACACGCATCCCATGCCGCCAGCACCTAATAATTTTTCTGGGGGATATTTGTATATATCATGCCAAGCATACTTTTGCGCATCAAGAGCAATGGCGGATTGCAAATTTTTAAAGGCTTCTGTGTAAGCTTGGCGACGTAGCAGCACTTGAAATAGGTTAGAATAAGCCAACGCTTTTTCTTCATTTGTTGTTTGATTTTCAAGTAGTTGTAATAAGAAATTTTCCGCCGGTTCTAGTTGTCCTGTCGAAGATAAGGCACTGCTGACGATGAGAGAAAATCGATTGTATTCAGGATTCTGTGGCGACAATTGTTTTAATTGCGAGGCAGCTTCCCGAATGAGTTTCAGATTGGCAGTCTTGTGATGGGTGAATTCGTCACGCACTTTGATTTGTGATGATAAATTTTGACGCGCCATCAATTCCGTGAATTTTTGTAAACTCTTTTCAAGCAAGCTTTGATCTTCATAGATTAGCGTTGAGTAAAGTTCTTTTGCCCACTTTAGCAGTTCTTCCAAGCCATTTTCAAAATGTTTGCTAAAACGTATCAATTGTTCATAGTGACTTTGCCAAGCACTGTATGCTTGTTGCAACCCTGTTAATTGCTGCGTGATTTTATTGAGCAAAGAAGGAACGTTTTTTTGTAGCCCTTTGAAATGTTCTATCTTTTCTTGGAATTGTCGCACAGAAATACATAAACCTTCTCGCTGTAAAGCGGCTTGCGTTTTTTCAAGCTGTTCCTTTTTGCGGACGATCTCGCAAAAGAAAAATAAAAGGCTATCGCCTAATTGTCCATCAAAGCGGAGAAAGGCGGCTAATGTGTCATCTAGTGGGGCAATGCGCCGCATTTGTTCTAGCACTAAATCGCTGAGTTCGGTGGTGTTTTTATAACTGATTAAGGCCATTAAATCTTCATCAGTCATTTCTTCAATCTGAAAGAGTTGATCTTTTTGTTTTGCAAAAAATTTCAGTGATTTAGCGACATTCGATTGGAATGTGAGCAAGTCTTTGCTGGATAAGCCGTGCTCTTTGGCAAAGGGTTGCAAATAGTGGCGTTCAATGGGGTCAGCAAATTTTTTGGGTGCCATGAGTCCAGCACTGATGACAATAAGGGCATAGCCATAGCTGTCTTGATAGGCGATGGTCATTTGAGAGGGGGTTAATGTGAAATACGCCTTGAGAATCGAGATCGCTTTTTCTTGGTTGGTCTGAGATTCTACGAAAGGCGTGTCCAGTAATGAGCTAAGTAAAATTTGTAAGACTGATCTCATGATATTTTGAATTTGGTTGCTCTGTACAGGACAAAATTCCAAGATAAATCTTGGACTCCAAAATAGTCCAATTTTTGGTCCTGTACTGATTTTTTCATATAATATAAAATTAGCACCGCCTAATCCACCGGAAATGATGACGATTTAGGGTGGATTACGCTGCGCTAATCTACCCTACAATTCCCTAAATTTAGGGACAATTATAATAAAAAAAAAGATGATCTTGTCAAGATTATGGGATGTGAGGTGCAATTTTTACGATAAGCGGGGTTTTGGATACCCCGCATTTTGGGCAATAGCTTATTTTATCAGCTTTTGACTTATCATAAAACGCATTTATGGATTGATTAAATATATTTTGGAGTCCAAGATTTATCTTGGACATAGTCTCGTCAAACATAGGTCTTGGACTCCTTTTATAGTTTGAGATAACTATTTGTCCTCTTGGCTTTCCAAGCGTTTTAGAAATTTTTCCAGTTGTTCTTTGGTGAGTTCTCCTTATTGTAGCATTTGTTCTGCCACGGCTCTTATTTAACGTGGATTGATTAAAGACTTCGTTACTATACGATTTTCCCCACAAATATTCAACCGTGGTTCGCAAACGGTCCATTTTCTCTGGCGTGAGCGTTTCAATCATTTTTGTCAGCGCCTTGACACACGGTCTCCAGAGCAGACCACCGTATCGTCCATAGAGTCCGCGCAGTCCCTTGGTTGCCTTAGCGTTATGCATCTTGTTCAGGCTTTGGTTCAAGTGAATTGGAGTGATTCACTCCCTCTCTGGCTGGTGACCCAAGGTGTCCACAGGGTGGGCCAATTAAAATCGGTCTCAGTAGCCCAATCTCCCTTGTGGGGCTTGGGACGGGTTATCATCAATGAACAACCCAATCTCCGCACTCGCATGGTAGATATCAGTCCTGAATGTGCCCCCGATGAGATTCAGTCTTTCTTTGAAGAATTAGGGTCAGACGATCAAGAAGATGAAATCGCTTTGCGGGATTGGCTGCTAATTTGGAATTAGTAGAAACCATTCCGGGGGTGGATGTAGTACTGTCATCAGATATGCACGAAGAAACTTGGCAAGTGCTAGAAGCCAAAACCGGTACGCTGCTGGTAGAAGAAGGCCAAGATGGCACCATGCTGGGAGAATTGCATTTGACCGTGAAAAATCGTGCCATTGCTGACTGGCAATGGATACCGCACCGGATTAGCACCGAGAACAATCAACCCGATCCACTAATTGCGGCCAAAATTAAAGAAATTCGCCAAAGCTTTGTCAAAGGGGATCATTTTAAGGCGCATGTTAATCCCATTAATGCCGCCGTGTTAAGAACGCCCATTGATACGGTCATCGGTTTTACCAAAATCCCTTTGCACCGTTCCAATTTTTCCGATACCAAAGACGATATGCCTGCCGTCATTGAAGGCAGCTCGCACGATTTTCTGGCCGATGCCTTCAAAGAGGCTTGTCATGCCGATGTCGGCGTGATGCGTGGCTTTCGCTATGGCACCCACATTGCGCCGGGGCCGATCAAATTGGAAGATATTTACCACTACATCCCCATCGGGCCGCAAATTGCCTGTGGTGAAATTTCTGGCGATGCGTTACACCTGCAAATTGAAAAATCGGCTGACAAAGTGTTATCACCTTGGGTGGGCTGGTGGGGTGGCGGCTGGCTAATCAGTTATTCAGGCATTACTTATGATCTCGATCCGTATAATGAATACTGGTTTCGTAGCTCAAATATCCGCGTCAATGGCGAACAGTTGGATCCAGAACGTATGTATCTAGTCGCCGGCTACTGGAATTTGGATGATCCGGATAAAATTAACCGTACCACCGCTTTGCAGATTAAGGTACTCAGAGATGCGGACGGTGGTATTGTGGATGCAACCCATGTGGTTGCCTATTATTTGCAAACCTTGCCCCATAAAACCGTCAATCCAGAACTGAACCGAGTCAAACTATTAAAGCCTCTGCCCAAGCCCATCTGGAAAAATCGGGAAATTCAACCGCTACGTGGTGTACCGAGGCCTGATTTATTGATTTATAATCACCCAAAAAAAGGAAAATGACAAATTATTAATCACCCTTCGGCACGAAATGCGGGTCAATGGGCGAGAAAAACGCGAAGCCAGGTAATTGTGGAAAGTCTGCGTATCAATTTTCAGCTAGTATTCTGTCAACTTGATTTTGTCGGGTTATTGGAGTACAAAGCAGCGCTTTGTACCGGCAAAGGGCTGCTTGGAACGAAAGACAATAAAAAAAATAGCAGGTAGTCATTTTTGGTGAAAATCACTTGTCTTCTAAAAATTTGACCCCAAACCTTATCTAAGGCACCTGACAACACTACGTTGTTAGGCAACGCTGCGGTGGGTGGGCTCATTATGGCTTTAGCGGCTGACAAAGTGTACGCACGCGATGGCATTGTTTTG
>LUTY01002485.1 GCA_001640045.1 Candidatus Thiomargarita nelsonii
ATTGAAATCATTGAATCCATGCCAGTCGATATGATTGTCATTGCCATGCCAACCGATGAGCAAATGCGCCGTGTGATGGATTTATGTAATCATTGCACTGTGCCAGTGCGTATCTGGCCAAAATTGGAGCTGCTCGTCAATGGAGAAGTCAATCTCAGTGCCTTAGACGATGTTGCCATTGAAGATTTATTGGGACGTGCCAAAGTACAATTGGATTGGCAAATTATCGAAACTGGTTTACGCGGCAAAGTTGTGATGGTGACGGGTGGCGGTGGCTCAATCGGGGCTGAATTGTGCCGACAAATCGCACGATTGAATCCGACTGCCCTTGTGATTTTTGAAAAAAATGAATTCAAGCTCTATCAAATAGAGATGCAATACCAACTAAATTCAGTCACCTTTAGGTGACTTGAGCCTTAAGAGTCCAGGGATTTATCCCTTAGTCTTTTGAAGTGGTCTGGATACTTCGTTACGTGTTTATCAAACTTCCGCTCTCCTGTACTAGGCTTACCAGACTTAAATTTAAAAACAAATCATGGTTTTTAATTCTACCTTCATTATTCTCCTTTATAGCAAAATAAATTAAGGTATCAACATAATCAATGACTTGAAAAAAATTATCGGTCGCCTCAAGATGATAATACATTCTACACACCTTTATATATGGATTCTCTATAAATGACAGGCAGTATCAATTTGCCCGTTCAAATTTTTAATCGCTTCATCATGTTAGATACAATGTCAGGATGGCTATTGCGTCTAATCAAAACGATATGCATCACGCTCAAATTGATTAAACGCTTGGCTTGTGGAGGTAACTCTTTGAAGCTTTTATTCTCAAATTCTTTGTGGACAATATGACTGCACTTAAAATCAGCAGCAAGCGTAGGGTGCGTCCCACGCACCTTTACTCGTTCCCACGCTCTGCGTGGGAATGCATGCCCGGACGCTCCGCGTCCTGCTACTCTTTGCCTGAAAAAAAGCAATGATTTCCTTTGTGCAGGACGGGGTTTGATGCCCAATGCCATATCGTGGCGGCAAACATGCGTTTCTTTGTGTCGAGAAATCTTCTCCTGATGTCGAAACCCACACCCCGCAATTTTGAACGGAACGAAGTGACGTTACTTCGTTTCGTTGAGACTACGGACTCGGACTGCGGGGTAACCTTTAAAACGTGACGGAGCTGGTTGCAAACCTGCTCCAGCAAAAGTGTCGATAGTGCTTTGTTGCGAACTGTTCTTGAGTCATTTTAATTCAAAGGTTTCTATGATTTCTTGATCTAACATGATTTTTAAGCTATGTAACGTTATCATACCGATGGCTTCATTCATAATTATTATTAAATTTCCTCAAATGCTTATTAAATTCACGCCAAACGTCGTCAAAATCAGGTAGATCGTGAATTTGACGACTTAAGCTTTTTATCCACTGGAATTAGATTTCTCGCTCACCTTTTTTGTAAACATTGAAGGCTCGTGTCCTTTATGAATGGCTTTCTCTTTAAAACCAAACAGATAATCAAAAATATCTAACTTTTCCACATAAAACAGATACCAAAGATCATATAAATCTCTTGCGATAGTTCGCCCCATTTTTGCCCCCATTTTTTCTACAACTATTTCAGACAATGAATAGCAATTCAGTGAATACTCCTCTATATAATATCCAAGAAATCACATAATCTTTTTCAATCTGTCTATCACGAACCTTATATTTTGCGGCTATTGATTGAATTTCACCGGATTTAATCATCGCTTGTCTCGCTTAAGTTAAAATTGAAGAACGAATGGTTTCAACATCTAAATTTATTTGGATTCGCCATTGACTATCCAATTTGCCCTCTTTCTCCAAACCGGCATCTAATTTGACGAATGAATTTGAACGAATGAGCAATAATTTATCTCTAAAGCTTTGGTTTATATTAAATAAGTCCAAAATAAACCCCAATCGTTTGATAACAGATTGTTTGTTGAACTTATTTAAATAATCTTCTAATTTTATCCAATTAATTTGATTTCTCACTTTAAAAATAGCTTTGGCGACTTCCACGATGCCGCCAGCATAATCGGGGTGAAATAAACAATCTATAATCGTTTTTTCGAGATCGCTACATTTGACTTTATTAAAGTTGTCTATCCATTGATTTTTGGCCCCAAAAAAATGTTTCTCTTTGTGATAAATAAATTGAAAATTGACCTCAAAGAGGTTTTTTAGACTGGGTTTGATTTGCTTATCGACTACAATTTGTTCAATCAATGAAGGTTGTGTAATCAATCCGTGTATTTCTAAGGCACTATAATATCCTATGTAATAACGTCGATTATTGACTAATTGGCTGGCAACTAGGTGCCAATTTGGGAAATATAAGTCAGGTTTTTTTTCATAGGATAAAACAATTTCTTTCAATCGTTTAGCAAATATTCGCCAGTCCGCTTGTGTCAAAGAATGCAACAATGAACGTCGCAAGCTCCGTTACTTCGTTTCCCGTAAGCGCTGGCTACCCAGCGTTTGCTGGAGCCAGACTCGAATCGTCTGACGGTAAAATGAGCGCACTTCCCTGTTGGGAATGGTGAGATCATAAATTAATTCATCTTCTGAAAATCCTATCGTCTCCGATTTAAGATATCCGCTGAAAACCAATAGACTCCAAATATTTTGTTCATTGTTCCTTAAATCGCGTAGGACAATGTTTTCATAAAGAGGTGTCTGTATGCTGTCACCGCTCAATAAAGTTTCAATTTGAGTTTGAAATCCTGGCTCACTGTAAGTGATTAGATCACGTAGCAAG
>LUTY01002480.1 GCA_001640045.1 Candidatus Thiomargarita nelsonii
ACTTTTTATATTAAATTCCATATTAATTTCCAATGTATTAAAATTACCCCTGATATTCTAAAACAATGAAGCGAGGTGATTCATTACTTCCTTTGGAAACGGCCAGCAGGGCGTTTAAACCTTGTTTGTCTAAATGGTTTTCTAAAAGGACTTTACAAGAAAGGTTTTCATGTAAAGTACACATATTTTTAGCCTGTTCAGCTAAATAGCTAGGTGTACATATATTTCCGGGTAAATTGGCTAAATCTTTAGCGAGCTTGACACCTTCAGCAATTTTTTGGGCTTCACGACGGGCTTGTTCAGCGAGGGGTAATTCACGACGCGATGCCACACTGAAAACGATTTTACGCAAGGGGCGCCGTGTACTTTCTTTTTTGCTTTTGAGTTGGTCAAAAACATATAGAGCAGATTGTGCAGTTTCAATGGCTTGACGGATACGCCATGCTGTGTCACGTCCTCGTACATTTAATTCGGTCAAATAACACACGGCTTCCATGGATCCG
>LUTY01002481.1 GCA_001640045.1 Candidatus Thiomargarita nelsonii
ATCTCTCAACACTTCTATTTTCACCGTCTCACCCATCTCGGTATAAAATAGCACCCATTTCAGATCAACCAATGTCTCTATTTTCCAGTCCGCTAATTTCGTAATAATGTCCCCGACTTGCAAGTCCGCCTTTTTCGCTGGCGTATTATCAGCAACGCTCATAATCACAACTTGTTTGTCTTTTTCTTCTATCCCAACGCCAATTTTAGGTGATTGTTTTCCTTGAATTTCTTCACTAAAAAGAACATAATCGCCAATACCTTCATTTAGGCTTTCATCCTGTACAATGACCGTAAATGGCTCACCATTGCGCCGATAAACCCGATCAGGTATCCCATATTTGTACATCACATGTCCGTTGCCCGCTAAAACGATTAATCGAGTATTTGGGTGTTCGACAAGAAATTTATCCGCCGTTTGTGCCATGGTTTCGTCCCAAAGCGCTTGACTTCGGGCTCAATTTTTTGATTTCGATCTCGTTGATACCAGTCAAATAGGTAATC
>LUTY01002482.1 GCA_001640045.1 Candidatus Thiomargarita nelsonii
CGAAATGTTGCTTTTTTATTGGAATTTAGGGAGCGACATTGTACATAAACAAAAAAACGCCCCACGGGGAAACGGATTATTACAACAATTAAGCAACGACTTAAAAACGGAATTTCCCGATGTAAAAGGATTTTCCTTGAGAAATCTAAAATACATAAAACAATGGTATTCATTTTACAACCAAGAAAATACAATTGGGCAACAAGCTGTTGCCCAATTAAGAAACGAAAATAATCCCGAGTTTCTAGACTTGATCACTCGAATACCATGGGGGCACAACATTGCCATTATTACCAAATGCAACAATACAGAAGAAGCCTTTTACTACGCAAATGCCGTTTTGCAATACAACTGGAGTCGGGATGTCTTAAAACACCAGATAGAAAGCGGTTTGTACCAAAGAGAAGGTAAAGCAATTACCAATTTTAAAGCAGCATTACCTGCCCCACAATCTGATTTGGCACAACAAACGCTCAAAGATCCGTATCTATTCGATTTTTTG
>LUTY01002483.1 GCA_001640045.1 Candidatus Thiomargarita nelsonii
GTTGCTAGAGAGTGACAAAGAGGCCCACCGTGCCGCAGTCGCCCTAGAGAAAATTGATCCCCAACTATGGCCGCAAAACGAAACTGAGCGTAACCAAATAATCCATCATCTGGTCATGGCTTTAGTGAAAGCATTGCTCAAGAGGAATACTAATATTCGTCGTACTCTCACTGAAATCCTAGATAAACTTTACCCCCAATGGTTGCAAAGCGAAACGGCTATTCGCCACATCCCTGTTCTCGTGAGAGCGAGAGGAGAGAGCCTTTTTGAGATTAGCAATGGGGCTAAGAAGTTATTAGATAAAATTGATCCCGTTTATGAAAAAACGATACCCTCTATCGTGGAAGCACGGATAGATAGCAAGAGTGATATCCGCCGAAAGCTAGCGGCGGAAGCTTTTAAAGTCTTAGAGGAATTTGACCCTGAATGGTCGGATAGTGATCCTGCTCATAGCACCATTCCTAGTCTCATAAAGGCACTTGTCGATAATGAAAGAGATATC
>LUTY01002484.1 GCA_001640045.1 Candidatus Thiomargarita nelsonii
ATGACGGTTTAATGAAAGTGGGTTATATGGCACCCAGTAGTGAGGGGCAAGCAGCCAATGAATCGCCCATACCTAACCCGCGTCGGGTGGCTTTAGGCTTAGATCAAAATCGTTTAGCCGTCTTGCTGGCGGTACTCCATCGACATGGTGGACTGGCAACTTTTGGTCAAGACGTGTTTATCAATGTCGTGGGCGGTGTCAGAGTCAATGAAACGGGGGCGGATTTAGCGGTTTTGCTAGCGGTGTTATCAAGTTTACGTAATATCACTTTATCTAAAAATTTGGTAGTATTTGGCGAGGTGGGATTGGCAGGTGAAATTCGTCCGGTGCCCAATGGTGTAGAACGCTTACGTGAGGCTGCTAAACATGGTTTTAAAAGGGCTATTGTACCGAGAGGCAACGCGCCTGCCGAAAAATTATCAAATATTGAAGTTGTGCCAGTTTCGCGCAGAGCAACATTCTCTCAAATGCAGATATTTTCGAGGACTTAGACTTTAATCAT
>LUTY01002488.1 GCA_001640045.1 Candidatus Thiomargarita nelsonii
CGGAAATAAATAAAACCTTCAACACTTTTTTAGTTATGATGGGACGCATTTCCACCCATCTTAAAAAAACTAGGCAGGCGGAACACCTTTTATTGTCAAGGGTTCAGCGTAAGCTGGCTATCGCCGTTGCGTATTTACAACAGCCGCATCATTTGTCCCGCTTAAAGCCTCGAAAACGCCTATTGGGAAAGGCGATTAGAATGGCGTTCAACAGGTTGATTGCATTTACTTTTTATTGACGACGCACATTAGCGATATGCCGTCAATTCCAACTGACAACGTAATCTAATTCATTGAAGGTAGCAAAAGCAATGTGCTGTGCATCATAAAGTGCCTTTGGTGGCTCCTCCTAATGACTCAGGAATAATACGATCAACTGTTAGAAGGATACCAATAAAACGTTGCTGGCTCTGGCAATAACAACAACGATAACGCGATTGTTCTGCCACCTGTTGACGTAGCTTAGCTGAAATATGGCTATTACTCATTTTGCTGTTTCTGGAGGGGAAATGTCAAAACCGCGTTTTTTTAATAGGGCTGCGGATTTTGCACGCACCAACATCACGCGATTGAATGAATGTGACAACAATTGCGCTTGCTGATTTTCCTCTTCCGTTAAGCCATCACGTTGTTGTTTTTCAACGAGTTCCTGCATAAACTCGTTTTTTTCGCGTGAAACGGTGATTTGGGCGGCTTGCCAAAGTTCGCTATCAGTCAACAAGTCAAGCTGGGCTAATTCCTGCTCAATATCGTCCGCTAAGCCATCTCTTTGCGAATAGTCAATAACAACAGCCACTAACTCTTCCGCTACTGAACGTTGCATTAGTTGTGACCGTTGCTTGACTCGACGATAAATTGGGGCAGGCAAAGTGATAGTGATAGTTTGTAAATTCATGGTTCCCTCATCATGTGCGCTGAATTCGTTTTTTTGCAAACCTGCACCGGCAGAATATTTGCAGTTCACAGTGAACGAAACATGACATAACATCTTATCGTTTACCGGCTCTGTAAATATGAATATATTCGCTGTGCCGGGGCATTTTTCAAAAGAGTGCGACCGTCCAAGATAAATATAGCCGACTCCAAATTATCTACTAGCAGCCGACAAAATAATATTCTTATTTAAATTCAAATTTTTACCTTTTAAAATCGCCATAACCCGCCGCATTTCCATCTCACGCAGTAAGATATAAGCAAATACCTTTGCCAAGGTAAAACTTTGCAATTTGAGCGTCAATTCGGCAAGTTGTTGCATTTTCATCGTAAGCCGCTGATCGACGCTAAAGGTATTATCAGTTTCCAGTAGCAAACTATAAAATGGCTCTGGTAAGTGAGCGAGCACTTCTTCCAAAGAGTTCAACTCAACTAATCGCTGCAAGCGATTGCGATTAAGCAGATAAGGGGTGGGAACTAACAAATAATACGTCTCCGCCGCTGACAAATTGTAAGCAAAGCGATAACGCAACAGCCAGAGCAAATTAAAGCGATCCATCATAATACTAACAAGCGATGATAAATGTTGACGTTGTTTGCTATCAAGCACACGAATTCGTTGTACAAATCCTAATAAATAATGGCGATCAATCGCGGCATCCAAGGAATAGAGTTGATGATCTTTTTCAAACAGGTGCCGCGCTTGTCGCGCAATATTGCCATAAGGACTTTTTTCCAAGCGTCGCAATAATTCTCCAATATCTTCAGTGCGTAATAATTGTTCAATAGGCAAAGCACTGAGTTGTCCTAATTCTAAAAGCTGAGCAGAAATCGCCTCTGCTTTGAGCCCTGCGATTTTGCCACGCACAATCGTTTTAAGATTAGCAATGTCCCATTTATGAAACCAATACATCAACAATTCACGAGGAGCACCTGATAAAGGGCGTACCAGCACTTGAAAATCGGCCAACATCCGCATTAACCATGCCTGCTCTATCAAATTTTGATCGATAGTCGTATCGTTGAGCAAGTCTTCTCCTTGACTAGAAGGCTGGTTTAATAATTCTGTTAGGCGTGTTTCAGATAATAAACGTCCCGCAAAAATTGAAATACGGGCATTGAGATAAGCATAATCGATCATCAGGTTTTGCCTACTTGCATGAGTAAATTGACAGCCGCCTCTAATGCTTTTTGTTGATTTTCCTCAGCGAGAGAACGCAAACGTTCTTTTCGTTCTTCATAGCGTTTATTTAATTCCGCGATGGTTTGAGTAGCGCGAGTCTCGGTTTTTTTTAAAAAATTCGCTTGTATTTCGGGTATTTTAGCTTGAAATTGTTGTTCAGCTTGATGCGCCTCTTCTAAGGCTTGTTGGATGATTTGTTCGCGTTGTTTCTGGACTTGAGCAATGAGTTGTTCGGCTTCTGTTTCTACGGTGAGTAGACGTTTTAGGGTGTTTTCCATAAACGAGTTTTTATCAATTTTAATTTGTTCTTTGCGGAGCAAAGAGGCAGGCATTCCCACGCTCCGCGTGGGAACGAGAAACGATGAGGGCGGCGCGTGGGAACTAGAAAAAAAAACATTGCCCACCTACCTGACTTCATCAATTGTTCGATAACCCATAGATTTTGTCAAAGTCTGGTTAATAAGTGTTTGATACCCTAACCCTTTAGCCTCTGCCTTTGCCCGAAAGTTTTGGAGAACTTCATCATCTAACCTGAGAATAATACAAGTTTTACCTTTAGCCTCGGCTTGCAATTTTGAGAGGTGAGGTACATCTTTTGCCCTTTTTGCATTTGAAAAATCATATTCTTTACGCATAATTCTTTGCCTCTGTTTTAGTCGCTTTACGTGCATAAATTAGACG
>LUTY01002486.1 GCA_001640045.1 Candidatus Thiomargarita nelsonii
GTAACTGGCCTGGACATAATGCGGGACAATTTGCCTTTTTAACTTTTGATAAAAGTGAAGGACCACATCCTTTTACGATTTCTTCTGCCTGGAAAAATGATGGAAAAATGTCCTTTATGATCAAAGGGATTGGTGATTACACTCAAAAATTACCTGAGAAATTAAAGATAGGTGATACAGTCAATATCGAAGGGCCTTATGGGAACTTTGATTTTCACAGTGACAAATCACGCCAGATATGGGTAGCTGGCGGAATTGGAATAACCCCTTTTATTTCAAGAATTCAGGATTTAATCGCTCAAAAAGACAAGCAAGAAATTGATTTATTTTACAGCACAAGGATGCCAGACGATCAGTTTATTGAAACCGTCAAAAAAGACTCGAAACGGGCGAACATTCGTTTACACCTCATACTCCCCAAAAAGGATGGCCGAGTGGATACTGACCTTGCACTCCTGAATAGAATAAGATTCTAAAAATAATATGGAAAACAACACAATA
>LUTY01002487.1 GCA_001640045.1 Candidatus Thiomargarita nelsonii
GGTCATCGCTGAAAGGATTAGGAATAAATTTGTCTGTTGTTTGAAGGTCATTTCGCTGAACAATCTTCGCCGCAATCGCCCCCGGTAAAGCAATACCCATCGCCGCAAAACCATTAGAAATGATGCACGTATTCGGACATTCAGCCCGATACATGCGAGCCACCCACATCTTATGCGCCCCCACATCTGAAATCACAATATCTTTAGGGGCTAATACTTGCCGCAAATCCCACAAAATCTTTTGAGGTTTAATTGGGAATGCGCTGGCATGTTCTTGCATTTCTGCCACAATCATATCGCGCAAGCTTTTCCAAAAACTCTGTTTTTTAGGCTCAATCTGTTCAGCGAGCTGACGCATCCCCGCCCCAACATTGCCTATCACACCCACCTCAACGGTGTAGTATTCATCCACCTCGGCTGGCAATTCATTAATATGAATAACTTTGCCGGTTTTCGCCTTATTCCACAAATAGGGATGGTACTCTACCATGTCAAAACCAA
>LUTY01002489.1 GCA_001640045.1 Candidatus Thiomargarita nelsonii
CCTGGCGAAGCGGTTGCTTTTCGGAACTTGCAACTACAGGATGAAAAAGGTTTTATTCCCGCCGACGGCTTTATCAATGCAAAAAAACATATTGATATGATGGCCAGTTTTGCGCCCCTAACAGGTGGAATTGATCGCAATAGTTGGGAATGGATAGGACCAGGCAATATTGGTGGTCGGATTCGTACCATAGTCATCCATCCCACCAATCCAGATCAAATGTGGATAGGCAGTGTCTCCGGCGGGATATGGGAAACCACCGACGGTGGTGCATCTTGGCTACCACCGGTGGCGGAACCGACTACACAGCCACCGCGACTGGTACCTTGAGTTGGGGAGATGGGGATGCCGATCCCAAGACGATTGCGGTCAACATTGTCAATGACACCCTTGTTGAAGGTGATGAAACGGTCGAATTTAGCCTGTCTAACTTTACCGGGGCGGGTATAGGTTCGTTGCGATCAACCACGCTGACCATTGTTGATGATGAGAGACTGCAAATTCCTTATACCAATGATTTTAATACTGATAATGGTGGGTTTAAGCCGGTCGTATTGTCAGGCAGTGGCTATCAATGGGAATGGGGTGCTGGCCAAAGTGGCAAACCCAATATGAATGGCAGCTATGCCACGATTGAAAGAGCCGCCAACTGGATGACCATGCTCAACTCTTGGCATGGTGGTTATAGAAGCTATGCCCTAGAAACGCCACTCATTTCTTTGCTTGGCGGTACCGGCGATTATTTTCTGGTTCAGTTACATAGCTTGTCAGCCGATAGCATGGTAACGGGGAATATTGATGGGTTAGCCTCAGTGGCTTCTTCTAATAATATCGAACTGAGCGATACCTTGCCCGATGTTGAAATCATTGAGTTACCAGAGGCAGAGCTTGGAGTTCAATTACCGTAGGCGGATCTAAAAATTCGACGCAGAGCGTCGAGGCAGGCATTCCCACGCAGAGCGTGGGAACGAGAACGAAATCTGTTGATCCTAAACCTCTGAGGTTTTTGGCCAAAATAGAATTAGTATTATCAACTAAACAAATCATCATCCCTTTGAGTGACAACTTCTAGCCGATCAACCTTTTGAAACCCACGCGGCAATTTTTGCCCCCGCCGACTACGTTCCCCTGTATAAGCTTCAATGTCACGCTCTTTTAATGTCAAATGGCGTTTACCAACATACAAAGTTAAAATATCCGTCGTTGGTTTGATGAGCTTTAAGGCAACCACCGTTTCTCTTTCATTTTTACTTTTAGCAGGAATATTGAGGAGTTTGACTCCTTTGCCTCTGGGTAAACGGGGTAATTCCGATACGGGTACAATAGATAAGTAGCCAGCACTGGTGATAACAGCATAGTATTGTGTTTCAGGATCGCTCATCAATAGCGGTGGCAATATTTTTGAGTTTTGGGGTAAAGTTAATATTGCCTTACCAGCTTTATTTTTTGTGTATAAGTTCTCCAAAGTGACAATAAAGCCATATCCAGCATTAGAAGCCAGTAAATAATCGCTCTTTGGTGCGCCAAATAGGACATGCACAAAGCCTATACCATTTGGTGGCGTGAAGCGTCCTGTCAATGGTTCTCCTTGTCCACGCGCTGAGGGCAAGCTGTGGGCGGCTGCACTGTAGCTCCGTCCAGTGGCATCCAGAAAGACGGCTTGATGGTTGCTACGCCCTTGACAGGCATCCGCAAATTGGTCTCCAGCTCGGTAGTTTAAGGTGGTCGGATCAATTTCATGACCCTTGGCTGCCCGTATCCAGCCTTTGGCGGATAAGATGATACTAATCGGATCAGAGGGTACTATTGAGGTATCATCAAAGGCTTGCGCTTGTTGGCGCTCAACAATGGGCGAGCGGCGCGAGTCGCCATATTTTTTGACATCTTCATTTATTTCTTTAATAATTAAATTGTTAAGTTTTTTTTCAGAACCTAATGTGCTTTCTAAGCTTTTACGCTCTTTGGAAAGCGTTTTTTCTTCTCCCCGAATTTTGACTTCTTCCAATTTAGCGAGTTGACGGAGCCTGAGTTCTAAAATCGCGTCGGCTTGCACCTGACTGAGACTAAATTTTTTTATGAGCACTGGTTTAGGCTTATCTTGGTCCCGGATAATGGCTATCACTTCATTTATATTTAAATAAGCGATGAGCAATCCTTCGAGAAGGTGCAAACGTTTGCGGATTTTATCAAGGCGGTGCTCTAGGCGACGGCGCACAGTTTGTAGGCGATAATCCAACCATTCGCCAAGGATCATTTTGAGATTTTTGACTTGGGGGCGACCATCAAGTCCAATCATGTTGAGATTGACGCGATAGCTACGCTCTAAATCTGTGGTAGCGAATAGGTGTGTCATCACATTCTCAATATCAATCCGATTGGAGCGGGGCACTATGACTAAACGCACGGGATTTTCATGATCAGATTCGTCGCGCAGATCTTCTATCATGGGCAATTTTTTGGCCGTCATTTGTGCCGCGATTTGGGTGATGATTTTTCCGCTTGATGTTTGATGAGGTAAGGCGGTAATGACAATGTCGCCCTTTTCACGGCTATAGGTGGCACGCATACGAATGCTGCCGTTGCCGGTTTCATATATTTTTAGTAGCTCAGCGGCAGGGGTGATGATTTCGGCTTCGGTGGGATAGTCGGGAGCCGGTAAAAGGGCGCATAAGTCGGCGAGGTCGGCATTGGGCTGTTTGAGTAGGTGAATACAGGCGGCTGCCACTTCGCTTAGATTGTGCGGCGGTATGTCGGTTGCCATGCCAACGGCAATACCAGTGGTGCCGTTGAGTAGGA
>LUTY01002490.1 GCA_001640045.1 Candidatus Thiomargarita nelsonii
ACGGCAGATACAACTGATAGAGAAGGCGCAATAGAAGGAATTAAAAACTCGTCTTCTTTTTTTCCAAATGTTGTTAAGGTTTTAGTGGATGGTGCTTATACGGGTGAAGATTTTGCCAATTCCATTAAGCGGCTAATAGGTTCTGAAGTTGAAGTTGCTATTCGGCCTGAACTTCATACTTTTGAAGTGATTCCCCAAAGAGGGATTGTAGAATGGATGGTTAGAAAAATGTAGAAGACTTTGGAAAAACGGTGAAAGACAATTAAATAGTTCTTGGCACATGGTCGTTCTGGCTTTTATTTCTCTTCTATTAAGAAAAACTTAAAAGGTTTGAACCCCTTTTGAACTTGATAGGAGATTCTTTTTTGTAATTAAAACCTTTAATTAAATCATTTTTTGGCTTCAAAAAGATTTCAAACCGGTTCTAAGATAGATAGGCGAGTACAACTAATTAGGAAATAAACGAATTGAATTATGGATACCTTATAGTTTTTAATTCGTTTATTTATCAATTAGTTGTACTAGACATAGGAGTCCAAACTTTAGTTTGGGCGTCTCGTCCAAACTAAATTTTGGACTCCTATTTTTCATAACCATATTCCACCCGAATCTTATCAAACGCAGCCCGAATTTCCTGCTCAAAATCGCGCAATTTATCAACTTCTTGGCTACTCAACTCCGACTTAATACGCCTTGCCCGCGCCAGTATCACTAAATCAGACAATTGTTCCACTGGCACCCCCGCCTCAATTAACGTCACCCCTTGATGATAGACTTGTAACATCAAACTCAATAACAACATTTGCTTTTCAGGCGAACAAAAACTATCCACTTCATCCACCGCACTTTGTTGCAAAACGCCTTCTCGAATCAGAGTGGCGCCTTCTAATACCCAACGTTGGGCGGAGGATAAAGCTTCAGGACCAACCAGATTGACAATTCGCGCTAACTCGTCAGCCTGAGCCAATAAATTGAGCGCCTCATGACGGTATGCTTGCCAATGGCTATCAATATTTTCGGCCCACCATTGTTGAGCCGTGCTCACATAATCAGAAAAGCTATCATTCCAATCTATTGACGGATAATGGCGAGCATCAGCCAAATCCTTGGATAATGCCCAGAAAGTTTGCACAATTTCCTTAGTGTGGCTGGTCACCGGCTCTGAAAAATCGCCACCAGGGGGAGAAACCGCACCAATCAGCGTGACGGAAGCCTTTTTGCCAGCTAAAGTGGTCACACGCCCCGCCCGCTCATAAAAGGCAGCGAGCCGTGAGGCGAGATAAGCCGGATAACCTTCTTCGACTGGCATTTGGCCTAAACGTCCGCCCACCTCACGCAAAGCCTCAGCCCAACGACTAGTAGAATCAGCAACCATCACCACATCATAGCCTAAATCTCGATAATACTCAGCAATGGTCACCCCGACATAAATAGAAGCCTCTCGCGCCACCACCGGCATATTAGAAGTATTAGCAATGAGCAAAGTACGTTCCATCAACGAGCGTCCCGTATGCGGATCAGTCAATTCTGGAAAACTTTCCAAAATATCAACTAATTCATTGCCCCGTTCTCCGCAACCCACATAAATCACAATATCAGCATTCGCCCAACGAGCAATTTGCTGTTGTAACATAGTTTTACCGGCACCAAATGGCCCCGGCACCGCCCCTTTGCCCCCTTTGAGCAAGGGAAAAAAGGTATCCAATATGCGTTGTCCTGTGAGTAAAGGCAAAACAGCATGATCACGGTTTTGATAAGGGCGTGGAGTACGCACTGGCCAACGGTGGAATAAGCGTATCGGAACAATCTCCCCCTTATCCTGTTTGACCTTGGCAATAATCTGTTCGACACTATACTTGCCAGCATGAACAAGTTCTACCAATTCTCCTTGACAGTTAGGGGGTACTAAAATGGGATGTTTGATAGATGGCGTTTCTTGCACTTGACCGAGAAAAATGCCAGGCACCACTTGTTTGTCTAGCGATAAGCGATTATTGGGGATAAAATCCCAGAGACTGTCACGCGCTAAAGGATCAATGTTTAAGCCGCGAGCAATATAATCGCCACTCTCGGCAAAAATTTTATCTAATGGACGCTGGACACCATCGAAAATTTTTCCCATCAGCCCAGGACCTAATTCGACTGACAGAGGATGCCCCAAGGCATGAGCAAGGTCACCGGGGCGCAGGGATTCAGTGGATTCATACACTTGCACTGTAGCTTTTTCACCTTCTAAGCGGATCACTTCTCCCATCAAAGCCAATTGCCCGACTCGCACTTGTTCACCGTTGCGAACACCAGGGAGTTGTATAGTGACAATGGGTCCATTGATAGCAATCACTTCTCCATTTATTTCAGTCATTTATAGATTCCTTGTTGGCATAGCAGAGGCAAACAATTGTGCTGTAATGATTTGATAAAGTTCGTTTTCCAGACGAGAGATCAAACCTTCAAAAGTATTATTGACGCGAATACGATCCGCCTGGTTGCGTATTAATAGCCCTCCGGTAAAATTATCGCGGCTCGCTGACAGCGTACAGCGTTTATCAGGGACACTGTCTTTAACAATTTGTTCCCATTGTGAAGCGAATCGTTCATAATCATCTGCATTGACTTCAACGACCAATTCGCTTTCCTCGAACAGTTGAGCCGCATATTTGAGATATTGCTTTAATAAATTAATATAAACTTTATCCTGCTGGCTTAATTGTTTTAACTGTTCATGTAAATCGGAGATAACGGATTGGACTAAAGCCCAACGCAATTGATCCAATTCAGCCAGCATTTTTATTTCGC
>LUTY01002491.1 GCA_001640045.1 Candidatus Thiomargarita nelsonii
GCTGAAAACCGCCGCTTTACGTCGCCATTACCTCACTCATTTTAGCCCAATTGCAAGATTTAGATAAAACTTTAGAAGCATTTTTCCGCTACAACGACTTATTAGGCAAAGCCACCCTATTCTTTTTCCGTGAATTACTCCAAAACGATCCACGCACTAAAACGACTTTGGAGACTTTACAAAGAGAACAATTATTAGTCAAAGTGGACCAAATCAAAACCACTCAAGATCAACTGATCACCGGCTTATTACAACAATTAGATGAACAAAATGCCAAAGTCAAGCAAGCACTGAAAACGGGCGCACCTAATCTCACTCAAATTACTTCTCAACGAGATCGCTTACAAAACGCTATCGAAGTCGTGCCCCAACGCCTACAATCCGCTGTCAGCGATTGGCAAACAAATCATCAAGCTTTTATTGAATTTTCGCATCAATTTAGCACCTGGACACAATTATTGGATAGCAAAGTCGATCAAGTGCTAAAAGCGGTGGGCTCGCTAGGAGACATTGATAAAAATGTCAAAAGCTTGTTACAGGAATTTCGGGATTTTATGCAGCGTTATGATTTATCCAGACAAGTGAAACCCCGTGACGAATTTACTCAACATAATAGCGCCAGTTTGGAATTGATTCGTTCCGCCATTGCCCAGTTAAAACAGTTGCCAAGTGACAATCGACACTATCATCAACTGGTTATCATGGCGGGCACCGTCGTCTCTTCGACAGGGGATATCGCCGAAGCGGAAAAATTATTTGTCCAAGCACGAAAACAGGCTCGAAATAAGGCAGAAAAAGCTTTAGCCTCATTCAATCTGTTTCAAGTGAAACTCCGGCGCCAAGCTTATCCCGAAGCATTAGCCGATTTACAATCTGCGATAGCCAATGAACCAAGCTATGCTTTGCACAATCTCAGTCGCTATCCTATTCAAAAACTCTTGGGCGCTGGCGGAATGGGCTGTGTTTTCCTAGCCCATGATGTCGATGAGTATAATAAACCGGTGGTCGTTAAATGCTTTTGGGAAGGACGCCAGGGAAAACGCAATGAGATTTTTAAAGAAGCGATTCTGATGCGTGAGATTGCCAGTGAATATGTGCCTAAGCCTCTACATTGGGATTATGCGGATGCCATCCGAGAGCAAAAACCTTATTTTGTCACCGAATATATTGAAGGTGCTTTGGATGGCGAAACGTGGTTGAAAGAAGAGGGGAAGCTTGATATTGAAACGGGGCTGTCGGGCATATGGCAGGATTGGCAATTTTGCTGGCTTTTACCTTCAATGTATTCATCGCCTGTCTCACACAGGGCAACCCCTTTAGAATTGTTGCGTTTGTCATGACAACCAAGACAGGCTGCTGAAGTTTGTAGGGTTGAGTTAGCTTCCATCGGTAGATCGATATCCTGAACATCTTCCTCTGTCATGTAAGGTTGACCCTTGTTATCCCTACCTAGATGCGGATTCAGTTCTCCCTCGTCATCAAGCTGCGAACGCAGCTTATCTGCGGCTTGACCCTGTTCGTGGAGAAAACCGTTTACTCCTTGCAGCCTATCCGATAATTCATAAGCACTCTGTCCCAAGTGCATTTTTCCATCTTTGTCATACAAACCCTTATATCGCTTCAATGTATGGCAAGCGACACAATTAACGCCTTCACTATAGGCGGGCTTGGCATCCAACTTGGTCGTCTTATCCAAGGCAGCGTTGGGAGAGTGACATTGCAAACAAACGGGATACTTGCCTGATGCCTTGTGTTTGACGTTTTCCTGAGTTGGATCGCCGACCGTTTGGCGATAGATAGCACCATGTATGGGATCCTTTAAGGCTGTGCTCAGGGCGTGCATAGAACTTTCCCACTGTTTGTAGATCGTCTGATGGCACTCCTTACAATTATCTGAACTGACATGGTGTATAGGCACCTCCTTGCCGTCCAATGTCGCCGCCTGAGTCAATCCAGAAATGCTTAGGGGAAGCAATATGATTGCTACTTTGGGTATGAGTCTACTCACTATTGTATCCTTTAAGTTGATTTTATCAGTTATCAGTTATTAGTTATCAGTTATCAGTAAATATCCTCGTTCCCACGCTCTGCGTGGGAATGCATGATGCAACGCTCTGCGTTGCAGGACGCGGAGCGTCCTTGAAGGCATTCCCACGCAGAGCGTGGGAACGAGAAATAACTGATAACTGATAAAAATAAGGTCTTAATTCACTCGAAACAAGTCTAAAAATCAATCCTCTTTAACAAAGCTTAGTAGGAGTCCAAGATTTATCTTGGACGTCTCCTATAAATTTTTCTTGATTTCAACCATTTTTTAGTCTATAAATTAATAAAAAATCCATGTAGTAAACAACAGGAGCCAACCCCTCATGTCCCTAAACACCCTCATCAAAACCGGCATCGCCGCTCTACTCGGTGGTCCCATTATAGAAATCCTAATCGAAAAAGCTGGCCAAAAAGCCACCAAAATCTTCCAAGAAAAATTTACTTTTACCGCTTTTGAAATAGCCGAAACTTATCAAGAAAGCTACACCTACGCCCTGGCTGCCATCACCGCCGGTTTGGTTGAGCCCGATGAAAAAATCAGCTTTTTACAAAGTTTGACACAATCCAAAGTCAAGCGCGAATTTGCTGAGCAAATTGAGCGCGATTATTTACAACCCTTCGCCGCGCAACAGGCTCGCCCTATCGCCGAGTGTCGCCAACAACTGATTGAACAAATTAAAAAACTCATCGAAAAGCCCCCCATTTT
>LUTY01002492.1 GCA_001640045.1 Candidatus Thiomargarita nelsonii
CCGCCCCCGCAATCTGCCCACTGTGCAACGCTTGTGCTAAAGCTTCTTCATCAACCAAGGGTCCTCGACTGGTATTAATAAGAAAGGCTGACGGTTTCATTAAGGCTAAACGTTGGGCATTAACGAGATGTTGCGTTTTTGGTGTCAAGGGGCAGTGCAAACTGATGACATCGCTTCGCCGAAATAAGCTTTCTAAATCGACACAAGTGACACCGTCAACCGACTTAGGGGTGCGTTGATAAGCCAAGACAGACATCCCAAAAGCCTGTGCCAATTTCGCCACAGATTGTCCAATCGCGCCTAAACCTACAATACCCATGGTCAAACTTTCCAAGGCGATCATAGGCTTATCCCAATAGCAAAAATCAGCCTGATTGCTCCAACGTCCCGCCCGTACACCTTCAGCGTGTAAACCGACCTGTCGAGTCAATTCCAATAATAAAGCAAAAACCATTTGTGCCACGGAGGGTGTGCTGTATTTGGGCACATTGGTGACGGGGATATGCCGTTCACGGGCGGCTTTAAGATCAACGACATTGTAGCCGGTAGCGAGTACGCCGATATATTGTAATTTAGGCAATTGTTCAATTTCGGCGCGAGTCAATAAGGTTTTGTTAGTCAAAACGATTTCGGCAAAAGCGGCGCGTTGCACTACTGCGTCGGGGGGTGTGCGATCATAAATTTCACAATGTCCTAAAGATTGTAAAGGTGCCCAGCTTAAATCACCGGGGTTGAGTGTGTAACCGTCTAATACTACGATGTTCATGTGAATCCTGTTTGTGAAAACGAGTAGAATAAAATGATGAAATAAGATCATAGTAGTGCAGGTGGACGTCCAAGATAAATCTTGGACTCCTTTTATAGCATTTTTTCACTAGAACTTCTCCCGTAAATCTTCTACTGTATAAAGGGGCGTTTTTTCATCTTCCATTCCACGCATCGCTAAATTGAGTGATAGAAGTGATTCTTGACTGGGTTGTTCCACTTTCGACAGACGCTGTTTTTTAAACATAAGATATTCAATAAAGTCAAGTACTTCTGATTGAAGCGTTGGCGATAATCTGGTTAAATTGTCATTAATCAGTTGAGCCGTATCCATAAAACCTCCGTCATATACTGAACACTACCATAAACCTAGCTCTTTCTGTCATTAAGTCGTGATTTATAAAAGCGCAAATAGGTTTTGGCATATAGTGAGAGCCTATTTGAGTCGTGGAATCGGCTTGATAAAATTCATCACACCAAATCCACAACAAATGACATTTTAACATTTTAAACTTTCAAAGAAATCCTATTTTTTTAAAAAATAGGATTTCTAGAAATGTTAAAATATTTTTGTTGAACTACTTTGGACGAGGCGACGTCCAAGATAAATCTTGGACTCCTTTTATGCCAGTACTTATCTACATAATAAAAAGGACAACAAAATGCGTTATTATTTTTCCCACATTTTCAGCTTAATTTTATTAATCAGCACCCTGACACCAGCCCACGCCGCCCGCCGTAGTGATCGGCAATGGGGACTACAAAAACGTGCCTTCGCTGGATAATCCCGTCAATGATGCGAATGATATGGCAGAGGTACTCAAAACCTTAGGCTTTGAAGTGATCTTAAAGCTTAACGCCAGCAAAAGAACGATAAAAAACGCAGTACGTGAATTTGGGCAGCGTTTGCAGAGTGGCGATGTGGCATTATTTTATTATTCGGGGCATGGATTGCAATCCAACAACCGCAATTATTTAGTGCCACCAGAGGCGGATATCCGAGACAGTTCGGATATTGAGTTTGAAAGTTTTGATGCGAGCTATGTCTTGCGAAAAATGGAAATAGTCAATAGTGAGGGAGTTAATATCGTCATTCTGGATGCATGTCGGGATAATCCCTTCCAAAGTAATATTAAGAACTTAAAAAAAGGTTTGGCCGAAATCAAAGGCGATATGGGTTTTTTGATTGCTTATGCTACTGCCCCAGATATGCCATCTTATGGTAATAGCAAAAAGCGCAATAGCATTTATACTGCTTATTTGTTGAGTGCTTTGCGTGATAAAAAGAAGGTATCTATGAGCGTCCTTGATTTGCTGACTGAGGTGACAAAACAAGTGGTGGCAGAAACTCGAAAGGCTCAAGTGCCTTGGTACTCGACTTCTTTGACGGAGCGGTTTTGTTTTGTGGACTGTGGTGGTCATTGGTGTCCTGAATGTCCGGAAATGTTACAAGTGTGTGAAAGACATTTTCAAGCCCATCGTTTGATCATTAGCGAAATGGGGGGTACTGTCTTGGCGTGTTATAAAGAGGTGTTGGAAAAAGAGCCAAGCAATACCGAGGCTTTAGCGGGTTTAGACAAAATTGCGGCGCGTTATGTGACATGGATAAAAGAGGCTTTGGACAGGGGGCAAAAAGACAAAGCTAAGTGGTATTTTGAGAATTTACGCCAGGTGAATCCCGAATTACCGATATTAGCGGCGTTAGAGGAAAGAATTTACCCTAAGTCTTTGCCAATCACGCCATCACAAGTGGATACAAGTCCATCGGTGGAAACGCCCTCTCCCTCAAATTCAAGCAACTTGGGGCCGGAAAGAATCGGTGTGTGGCAGGCAATCGTTGCGGCGGTGATACTGTTATTAGCAGGGATAAATCAAAACACAGCTTTAAGGCTCGCATGTTTTTAAGGTGATTTGAAATTTTGCTTGATTTTGATATGGTTATTGGCTGTCGTTATCTTTCATGCGAGCCTTTATTCGTTGTCCACCATATTTTGGCTAAGAGAAATCCTATTTTTTCAA
>LUTY01002493.1 GCA_001640045.1 Candidatus Thiomargarita nelsonii
GCCATGTTTCAACTCTGGCAATTCTTGGGCAAAACTACTGCTATCGGTGGCACTGATCACGACTATCGATCCATCAGCACTGTCTTTGACCAAACGCGAATTGAAGGCATTTCCAGAGTGGCAAGTATCGACTAATAAAATACGTCGTCCTTCGGTTTCTTGCATAGCATCCTGAAAGACGCGCCATTTGATGACGCTGGATTTTCGACCAACGGGAGAAATCTTGCCAACGATTCCAACGTTGCACTTTTCCGTGAGTCACTGTTTTTTTTGCTTGGAAGAGGGGTATGTTCATTTGAGCTTGCGATTTATCATAATACCCAATGAGTACAACGGATTTTTGGTCTAAACGGATTGAAAATATTTAATTAATCCGTTCATTCCGCAAATCCGTTGTACTCAGGTGGGTGGTTTGATTGTGAAAAATCCTATCTAATGGGACTTGTCATCATCAATGATTTTTTAGAGCCTCATCAATCAGTTGTTCAAGATTAAAGTCACTGAGTCCCACTTGTGCGAGGGCTTGTTTGACACTGAGCAGACGCACTGTATTGGCAACAATGTCAGGGCGCTCAAGCTGTTTACCCATCTTCGCGGCGGAGACATAGTCGGCGGCTTTGTCGACACCTCGGTTGATTTGCCAGCCTATCAGGTTGTCGCCGTTGGGGGAGGCAGTATAGTGTCCGCTGGGCGTCCAGGCGACCCATTCGCCGTCGTTGCCGTGGAAGTGGGTGAGTAGGGGTTCAAAGCTTTGGAGGTTCCAGAGGCGAACGGTTTGGTCATCACTGGCGGAAGCGAGTAGGCGTCCGTCGGCTGAGACGGCGACCGCCCAGACATCGCCTGTGTGTCCGATGTAGTCGCCGAGTTTTGTGCCGGCGCGGTTGTAGGCGGTGAGGACTCCGTTCATTCCGCCACTGATGATCGTTTGCCCGTTGGGGGTAAATGTGTAGGATCGGTGGTCATAGCCATCGGTACTTCCTCGTTCAATGCTGGCTTGGGTGCGGTTGTTGTGGCGGATTTGAAGTATGGCTTGTAAGCCGTAGTTGCCGCCTTGTTGGGTGCGTAGTGTCCAGGATCGCCATTGGTCTTGTGCGCGAAGGTAGTTGTTGTCTTGATTGAGGGGTTTGGGCGTGCCGAGGGGACGAGTTGGGGTGGGGAGGGTTATATGGTATTCTAGGGGGCCATAATCATTGACTTGCCATCCTGATTTCGTACTTTTCCCCCAAGCCAGATTTTTTCCATCCTTGGAAAATCCCACCGCCCAAGTACTGGCACCCACGCCGACTAGGCGCTGTTTAGCTTCGCTGACCTTCGGTTTGAGTTTGCCATCGCGCAGTGTCCATATCTGAATTCCTCTATCATTGCCGCCACCCGTAGCCGCCCAGCGCCCATCGGGACTGATGGCGGTTGCTATGACATTGTTGTCATGGCCTTTGTAGGTGAGCAGTTCTTTGCCGGTGGGTACTGAGTAAACGTGACAGTAAAATGGCCCTCTTTGCATAGCAACCCCCGACAACAAATAACGCCCATCAGGACTAAAGGAAAGGCTCCCGACTTGGGTGCCTTGATTGGCTAAGGTTTTGATAAAACGTCCCGTCCGGCCATTCCATAGGCGTATGGTGTGATCCCAACTGCCAGATGCGATGGTGCCGTCTTGGGGTGAGATGGCCACAGCTTGCACTTTATCGGTGTGGCCTTTGAGTGTGGCAAGGTGCTTGCCGTTTGGTACTTGCCAGAGGCGCAAGCTGTGGTCAAAACTGCCCGTCACCACGCGCTTTGAGTCGGGGGTGAAGGCGACGGCGTATATAGCTTCGGTATGTCCGGCTAGGGTGTGTAGGCGACGCTTTCGTTTGATGTCCCAAAGGATGGCTTTGGCTTTGAAATCCCCGCTGCCCGACACGAGGTAGCGGCTGTCGGGGGAAAAAGCTAGTGCGCTCACGACATTGGTATGCCCCGAAAGGAGGGCGACTATTTTGCCAGTGTGAAAGTCGTAGAGCTGGATAGCATCATATTTGGTTCTGTCACTAGGTAACCATCCCCCCGCCGCCAGCCACCGCCCATCTGGGGACAGTGCCATGGCATAAATTTTGCCTTCAGAGCCTTCGCCGATTTGGCCACGTAGGGTTCGCTCGGTGCGGCCCGTTTTTAGGTTCCATACACGGATTAGTTTGTCCTCGGATGCAGAGACTAGGGATTGGCCATCTGGGGTGAATACGATGTCGTTAATTTTTGCTTTATGTCCGCCTGGATCGATTTGGAGGATCGGTTTTTCGGCGGCTAGCGTGGGCAGGGTGCAAAGTGTCAGTAAAATAAAAAGTATTTTGGGCATTTTTTTGTCTCCTAAAAAATCAATAACTACAGGGATTATATTTAATAATGGATAAGGCAGGTAAAGTATTGACTATTTTTTTTGGGTTGTCAAGGATAAAGTATTTGTTTTGATTTATCCTTTTTTAAATATAATCCTTGTAGTTCTTGATGTTTTGGGTTGTCAAGGGGTCAATGTCATATTGTGCGGATTTAGTACAACTTATTGGGATTTAGTACAACTAATTAAGAAATAAACGAATTTAAACAAGCTGTTTTTAATTCGTTTATTTCTCAATTCGTTGTACTAAATAAGGGGTATCTGAGTAGACCCAAGCACGGTGCTGACACCGCCAAAACCCACGGATTCTGTGGCACGGCGGGTATTTGATGGCATCTTGACCACGCTCGCAATGCTTATAGGGGCTAAGCTTTTGGATGATGGGCGGCTTGAAGTCAATAAAGACGCGG
>LUTY01002494.1 GCA_001640045.1 Candidatus Thiomargarita nelsonii
TTGCTCCCCTTTTACGTAAGAAAAGTCGGTTTTTTGTGGGCAGAAATAGATGCGCGTGTCGATAAAATCGACGCACAACGTGGTGTACGAGTCAAAAAGGGTGATTTGATTGTACGTTTGGCAACCGATGATAAACGGTTGCGGCTCAAAGAAGCACAAGCTTTAGTCAAACAGCGCGAGCTTGAATATAATGCTAAGCAAAAATTATCAAAAAAAGCTTATCAGTCACAGGTGCAAATTGCTGAAGCTTTAACGCTATTAGAAAGTGCCAAGACTTTAGTTAAGCAAGCTCAAGTCGCTCTTGATGATACCATGATTCGTGCCCCCTTTGCCGGTGTGTTGGAGCAACGCTTGGTTGAGCAAGGGGATTATGTTTCTATGGGTGATGTGGTGGCAGAGGTGATTGATGAGGATCCTTTTCTCATTATAGGAGAAATCAGCGAATTGCAACGCCAATATGTCAAATTAGGGCGCACTGCCACAGCGCATTTAGTCACTGGGCAAACTGTGAAAGGTAAAATAAGTTTGATCGCCGCCCGTGCTGATGCTGCTACGCGCACTTTTAATATTGAGATAGAAATACCTAATCCAAAAGCTCAAATAGTGGCGGGCATCACTTGTGAAATTCGTATTCCTATTAAAACGGTTTCAGCCCATAAAGTGTCTGCGGCTCTATTGTCACTGGATGATGCGGGCATTTTGGGCGTAAAAACGGTTGATGCTGATAATCGTGTGGTTTTTTACAAGGCTGAATTTGCCCGCGCTACTGCGGATGGGATTTGGTTGATTGGTTTACCGAAGCAGTTGCGTTTTATTACCGTTGGGCAGGGATTTGTGCGCCCGGGTGATTTGGTGCAGCCGGTGTTGGAGTAAGAGATATAGGTGTTCTGGCCTAAACATCTGAGGTTTTAGAAACCTCAGATGTTTTTAGAGCGCGACATTTTTTTGAAAGTCTATAGCTTCGTTTCTGCGAGACTACAGACTCGAACGGCGGGGTTACTCGCTTGGCTGGTTTTATTAAGATACCCAAGTAAGAACCGGTTTGCGATTAGAGACAACACAGTCACGTAAATATAAATTGATTAATTGTTGGCAGGGTATTCCAGTCTCTTTTGATCGGCTTTGGAAATATTCTAATATATCGGTTTCTACTTTAATCGTAATTTGTTGTTTTAATTTTGAGGCATAAGGGTTTTTACGCCCTTTCATATTTTCAAAATCATATTTCTCTTCCATAGGCTTTTGCCTCCTTTTTAGTTTTTTGAGCCAAAGATAGAAATCCTATTTTTTAAAAAAATAGGATTTCTTTATAGCCTCATTTTGGTGTCAAACAGCTAAAATCTGATTAAGCTTAGCAAAGAATTGATGCACATCTTCATGGATTTCATCGGCTGTCATACAGGCTGCCACCGTACTGCGTGTGAGTTTGAGTTGAAAGTTGTTCTGCAAACCTTGAAAAAGACAATCAGGTTTTTTGAATAACAGTTTTTTGCCATCAACGACTTGGAAAATATTGGCCTTGACATGCCGCCAAGTTTGATTAGGTGGCAACATGAGATTTTCTCCAGCAAAAAAATCCTGAATGAATGTTTCAATGGCTTTTTCACCCAAAAGCGTTTTTTGCCTAGCGGCACGTATCCACGCCTCTGGCACTAATAAATAATTGTCAATGTTTTTACGTTGCCATTCACACAAAACGGGATTATCCTGCGGTGGATGAAAACTATCTTCATCATCATAATCAAATAGCACTAAACGTTTAGCATGAGGGATAATTTGTCGGACACCAGCAAAATGGCGTTGTGCATCATTTAACATTTGCTGTTTAGGTCCACCGCCCATGATATGAAAACAGACGTTTCTAAAACTTTCTTCTGTATTCAATACCTTAGACCAATTATACAACAAACGCTCATCGTCTTCGCCTTCCACATACAACACCACAGGCGAATCAACCAGCTTTGTCACTTCTAAATTAGATACATCAGCCATTGCTGTTAAAATGGCTGGGGTGGATTGAACTCTTTGCGGGGTTTGACTCAGCAATGAGATTATCTGGCTCACCTCAACACCTCTAATCAATTCTTCCGCATGAGTCGCAATTAAAAATTGAGTATTTCTTTCCTGTGATTTGTCATGGAAAAATTTAAAATATTCCAAAACCACCCGCTGCAAATTAGCGTGCAAATGAGCATCAGGTTCATCTAAGAGAATTGTTGTGGGTTGATAGCCATACAGAAAACCTAACAATGTTAATGTTTGATGAAACCCACTGCCCCCGGCAATAATATCGTAAGATTTTTTCCCTTGCTTATATTCACAGACAATTTGTGTATCAACACCTTTTTCATACTGAGGCGGTTTCAGTTCAACAGAAAACCATTCTTTCACCACTTGCTGAATCTCTTGCCAATCTTGCGGATTCACTCTCAAGAGTAAATTTCTGAGAACACTCCCCGGTTGTGCTTTGCCGACTTGTTTACGTAAGGGCGCTTCATCGCGCCATTCTTCATGCTCTTCAAGTCCAGAAAAAGGTGGAACATAAGTAATTATTGGCAAGAATTTTTCGAATTGTTGAAAATTTTCCCAGCCGCTCGCCGGTATTGCATAGATTGTTTGGGGAGAGGCATAACGCAAATTGACCGCCAAGCTATAAGATTTGCCATTATGCGCTCTCCAAGTCACCTTAATTTCAATTAAGATACGTTCTTGTTTTTTCGATCTCATTGATCTCCAACCAATCAAACCGATCCCCCAAACGCTCATACAACACCACCA
>LUTY01002495.1 GCA_001640045.1 Candidatus Thiomargarita nelsonii
CGATTGTATTTTTAACTATAGTCTAAAAAATTGTTGATCGCAATAAAAATTGTTGATGAGAATAAAAATTGTTCTCTCCAAAAACCTGAGTACAACGAATTAGGAAAACAACGAATAAACCAATCATTATCAAATATTTATTCGTTTATTTCTTAATTCGTTGTACTTATTGATAGCACTTTCATATTAATAAACGGATCAATCCTCAAGATTTGCCAAAAATTTTTTGGCTGATCAAAACAGGGTACTGGTTCAGTCCAGTGATCGAGCCAGCACTGATTAAAAAATTGTGAACGGCAATAAAAGTTATTGATGGTAACTAGAGCCGGTTTTGGATACAGATTTTTTCCAAATCATCTCACCCACCGCCCCCATAGCAATTCCAAAACTATAACACACCAAATCACTCCACAAAAAACCATGCCCAAGCACCAACGCACCAAGACGATATTGACGAATGTCATCAATCCAAGGCGCGTGATACAGTTGACTTAATTCAATGCCGAGTGAAAAAAGTAGAGCGATAGCTGCCACTTTCACTGTTGAAAGTGATGGAAAAATAAAGCCAATCATGAGAAACGCCATCAATGCCCAAAGCGTATCACCAGCGTATGTGCTTATAAAATCGGGCAGTATCTCAGAAAAAGCGCGTGAGCCGATGCCAAGCACGACTACGATGGGCATAATCAATGCGTAGATGAGTCTATTTCTAGTGAATTTGGTTGAATACATAAGTAGGTAGACAAAAGTTTAGATGCACGAAAAAAAAGAGCTATTTTATTTGTTTTCGTTCATATAAGTAGGTACACCTAAATCTTTTAACCTTTCTGAACAGAAAGAAACCAAGTTTTTTGAAAAAACTTGGTTTCTAAAATGTTAAAATATTTTTGTGTACCTACTTAACACACCTTCACTTGACACATATCCTCACCTTGAGCATCAAGCAGGTGTACTGCACAGGCAATACAGGGATCGAAACTGTGAATTGTTCGCAAAATTTCTATCGGCTGCTCGGCATCATGCAAAACCTGGCCTTTCAGTGCCGCCTCATAAGCCCCGGGTTGCCCATTCGCATCACGCGGTCCTGCATTCCAGGTACTAGGCACAACCGCTTGATAATTCGCAATTTTACCATTTTCTATCACAATCCAATGTGCCAAAGCACCACGCGGCGCTTCCGTGTAACCGACACCTTTTGTCTGTTGAGGCCAAGAAGAGGGTTCCCAAAGTTGTTCATTAAACGTTTTGGTATCACCCGCCTTGATGTTGGTAATCAACTTTTCATACCAAGTTTGCATGGAATCGGCAATAATTTTGGTTTCCAATGTACGGGCTGCTGTGCGCCCTAAAGTGGAAAACAAGGCATCTATCGGCAGTTCCAGTGTTTGCAAAGTGTAATCCACAAGTGCTTTAGTTTGTTCATGGCCTGTGGCATACAGCATCAGCACTCGTGCTAAGGGGCCGACTTCAACCGCATGAATGGTGCCATCGGGGCCTTTCCAACGGGGCGATTTCAGCCATGAGTATTCTTTATCAATCTCTAATTGGCTATAAGGCGGCGTAGGACCAGTGTAATTCAGTTCAGTTTCGCCGTCGTAGGGATGTAAGCCCTTGTCTTTGCCCCCGCTGTACTTATACCAAGAATGAGAGGCGTATTCCTGAATTTGGTCTGGCGCGTTGAAATCCAGTGCATGAATTTTGCTCAAATCACGATTTAAAATCACGCCCTGTGGGATTAAAAAACTGGACGGGTCATCCATGCCTAAATCCCCATAAGTCATAAAGTTACCCAAACCTTCGCCTTGTGTTGCCCAATCTTTATAAAAGCCAGCAATCGCTAGGGTGTCAGGCACATAAACTTGTTCGACAAAATCTCGCATTAATTTTATAATTTCAAATGCTTGTGCGAGTTTTTTTGCATTGATGGCCGAGTCTGAGTTTAAATCAATGGCACTGGGTGCTCCGCCCACTAAGAAATTGGGGTGGGGATTTTTGCCACCAAAAATGGTATGCAATTTAGCTGCTTCGCGTTGCCATGCTAAAGCCTCTAAATAATGCGAAACAGCCATTAAATTCACCTCGGGAGGTAATTTATAGGCGGGATGTCCCCAATAACCTTGAGCAAAAATACCGAGTTGCCCCCCTTCCACAAATTTCTTCAGCTTGAGTTGCATATCAGCAAAGTAGCCGGGCGAGGATTTGGGATAGTGACTGAGTGATTGGGCAAGCTCAGAAGTCTCCTTGGGGTTTGCGTTTAAGGCTGAAACGATATCAACCCAATCTAAGGCATGTAAATGATAAAAGTGCATCACATGGTCATGCACAAATTGGGCGGCGATCATTAAATTGCGTATGAGTTGGGCATTGGGCGGCAATGTATAGTTGAGTGCATTTTCTACCGCCCGCACCGAGGCTATACCATGCACTAGCGTACACACGCCGCAAATCCGTTGACTAAATGCCCACGCATCACGGGGATCACGACCCCGTAAAATGATTTCAATACCGCGCACCATCGTACCTGATGAATAGGCCGATTCAATTGTTTTACCCGCTTCATCCATTTGTGCTTCTATGCGTAAATGGCCTTCAATACGAGTAATAGGGTCTACAACTAGACGCTGACTCATGATTTTTTCCCCAGTATTGGTCAGGAGTCCAAGATTTATCTTGGACATGTTGAAATTTATTTTGACAATTCATTTTTTTTATGGTTAACTATTGGAGTCCAAGATTTATCTTGGGCGACCACACTTCCAAGATAAATCTTGGACTCC
>LUTY01002496.1 GCA_001640045.1 Candidatus Thiomargarita nelsonii
CGAGGTCTGGCAACGGGTACTTTCATCAACCGTAATCATATGGCGGGTTATTTGGTGATGTGTTTGTCGGTGGGGATTGGCTTGCTGATTGCCCAATTAGGTCAGGGAAGCGATAGCAGCACTTGGCGGCAACGATTCGTTAAGCTGTTGGACTGGATATTGAGTGAGAAAATGCGTTTAAGGATTTATCTGGTGGTCATGGTCATTGCCTTGGTCTTAACTCGTTCACGCATGGGAAACACGGCCTTTTTTGCCAGCATGACGATTGCCGGGATTATCACTTTAATCCTTTCCCGACATATCAATCGCGCAACGGCCATTTTGTTAGTCAGCTTGATTGTGATTGATATATTTATTGTCGGCGCTTGGTTTGGACTAGAAAAGGTGACACAGCGTCTGGAGCAAACCAGCCTCGCCACGGAAACCCGCGATGATGTCGATATAGATATGCTGCCGTACTGGGATGATTATTTTTTGACAGGTTCTGGGCTGGGCAGCTTTTACACAACTTTTCCCCGTTATCAAGGCGCGGATGTAACGGGTTTTTGGGTTCACGCGCATAATGATTATCTGGAATTGGCGACGGAGACCGGTTTGATTGGGGTGTTGCTGTTAGGTATTGCCATTCTGTTGACCGCAGGCGTGGTACTGATTGCCCTATATCGTCGCCATCGAGCTTTGAATCGAGGTATTGCTTTTTCGGTCACAATGGCGATAACGGCACTGCTTATACACAGTACCGTCGATTTCAACTTGCAAATCCCTGCCAATGCTGCTACTTTTATGTTAATTTTAGCTTTGGCTTGGGTGGCGCGTTATTTGCCGAGGAAAACGACTCACGATTCCAAGCCTCCTTCCCACTTGGCAAAAAGTGTAACGCTGAGTTTTATGGCTGTTTTGATATATCTTATTTATGTGGCAGCTAGTTGGGGTTTAGCAGAGTCAATTGGTGTGCAGGTACGGGAGTCCCTGGCAAAATGGCAGAAACAAGGGGTCGAACAGTCTGAATGGAATGTCATCCATGATGTCAGTGTTGATGCTTTGGAGTTTGCGCCAAACAGTGCTGATTTAATGATGACAATGGGGCATGTCTATTTTTGGCGGCCCATTGCTAGTGAGCTTACTGGTAGTGATAGAAGATTGGAGAAACAACGTTCATTTCAACAAGCATTGGACTATTTCTTAAAAGCCGTTAAACAAAGACCAACGAGCCCCTCTCTCTGGGGAGATGTTACTCGCTTCAAACATTATTTGCAACAATATGATGCGGAATTTTTGACGGCATTTGAAAATCTTGCGGTTTATGGTCTTGGCTCTCCTTTCGCACAAGATATAATCGCAGAAGTTGGCTTAGCAAATTGGTATCGTTTACCAAACAATCTACAATCTCATCTGATTGCTACAATAGAGCGGCGCATGCAAAAAGAACCAGACAAGACACTCCAACATATAAAAATGTATCGGCGTCAATGGGTGATTTGTGCATATAATACTGGTCAACAAGCCAAACTGGTTGAATTTTGTCAACAGTTGTTGCAACCGCCAAAATAGGAGTCCAAGATTTATCTTGGACGCCTAGCAGTGAAAATTCAAACAAAAATCCTATTTCTTTAAGAAATAGGATTTTTCATACCACTTTCACAGATGGAAAGTACGTTTAAGAATTCGCACACCATTGCGAACAAAGTTCTGGAACACACTGTACGACTTCGTTACAAGTGGTTGTTAATGTATCAGGGCTCGCCTGATTGCATTTATCAGTCAAACTGATACAGTTTCGTCCTGCTAGACATTCTTCCATGCAGCTAGAACCCCCCGTTATTATTGGAGGTCCTCCAGAAGTCTGGTGATAGGGGAAGTAACCCGGCTCACTAATATCGCCATCATCAGGGGGCGTGATGGATGGCACCACTGTTGTCGTAGAACGCTCAATGTCTGACTCCTTTCCGGCAATATCTTGCGTCATAAGAGCGAGCATTTCGTCCGCCGTTTTTGGAACGGCTTGTGCCACAGTCTGGAGCATATAAGCCGTCTCGTCTCCGGCAAGTGCGGCTGCCACAGCACGGGCAATTTCGTTAGCCTGATCAGGAAACTCTTTTGCCAAAGTAGCGGCAATATCAGCCGCAGCATCAGGGAACCGTTTAGCGAAACTTGCAGCAATAGCGGGTACTTTATCAGGGTTCTGTTTAGCAAGAGATTTTACCGCCAGAATAGGATTAACAGTACTGATAATATTAGCCTGTATATAAGGTAGTAAACTATCAGCCTGTGCATAGCTTGCTAACAGGCTAATAAGCAACACAGAAAAAATATTGATAAATGTTTTGTTCATATTTATAGTCTCCGAACAATAAAAAAAAACTATAGTGCTCACCAATCGGTTTAGTGAAAATGTCATCCCGATTAATAATGTGTTATAATAAAAAAAATCACTTTTAAAGGTAAAAAATTATACTCGTTTCGACTACCACAGTCACCGCCTTTTGCTCGTCTGTTCGATTGAATAGTATACTGGTTACGGCTGTCATTCCTACTGTCACCTGTAGAGGGTTTGGATCCCCCGTGCCTTTGACTAGAGCTTCTCCCCTTATTACCGTCGTTATGCTGAGCATCACCTTGGACACCATTTGAACTGAGAATAGGAGTGCTGTGCCTATTGGCTCTATCACCCCGTCGGGGATTTCTATTTTCACTGAACCTTTTCCTTGCGAGGCTGGGAGGGTACTGCCCGAATAATATTCGATTCTTTGGCCTTGGTGAATTTT
>LUTY01002508.1 GCA_001640045.1 Candidatus Thiomargarita nelsonii
GAACTCATCATCCATAGCTCCATTAGCTTGGATCATTTTTTTGAAAAAACTTCAGTTCAGTCAAAACCCCTTGTCCTAGTGATTGATGAATTTGAAGGCATTCCTGATTGTGTGTTAAGCGAAGTTATGCACACTTTTCGGCAAATTTATCATCAAAAAGAATATTATGGTCTCCATTCATTAATCTTAGTGGGGGTGAGTACTATTGCGGAATTAGTTGTTTCCTCTGCCTCGCCGTTTAACATTGCCGAGGAATTGCAAATTCCCTACTTTACTTTTGAGGAAGTCCGTTCGCTTATCATGCAATATGTGACGGAATCAGAACAAGTTTTTGAAGAACCGGTCATCAAAGCGATTTATGAAAATACCCAGGGACAACCCGGACTGGTTTGTGCCTTGTGTTCTTATCTGGTGGAAAAATTGGTGACTAATCGGTGCCAGCCGGTGATGATGGAATATTATTATCAAGCACAACAGCATTTTTTAACGGAACGGTTTGATAAAAATATCATCAATATCGTTCAAAAAGCCCGGGAAAAAAAACCTTTCATGCTGAAATTGCTTTTCAACGAAGAGCCATTGCCTTTCTCCATTCACGATCCAGATATGGCATGGCTGTACGCTAATGGTGTGATTGACAAGGGAAATGGAAACACTGACATCTTGGTGCCACTTTACAAAAAGGCACTTATTACCGCGTTTCGTCCGTTGATAAACGGAGAAACACAATATTATATCAATTCGCCTCATGAGACGATCAACAAATATCTGACTCCAAAAGGTGAGTTAAACGTCAATGAGTTGCTGAAAGAATATCGAGCTTATGTGCGTCGGCGCGGTTTTCGGGCTTTTGATACCGAGCATTTGAAAGAAGGTGCCTGGCATTATTCCTTAGATGGTTTTATTTATTTCTTTATTCAGCGTCTTGGTGGGCAAACTTATGTGGAGGTGCCTTCTGGAAGAGGAAGAACCGATATTCTGATCCGCTACCAAGGGCAATCAAACCTCATTGAAACGAAAGTCTATTCCGATGATACTTATTTCAAAAGAGGCAAAGGCCAATTGGCAGAATATCTTAAATCAGAAGCACTGGTGGAAGGATATTATGTGGTTTTTAGCCAAAAACACAGCGACAAAGATAAACTGAATTCGGAAGAAATGATTCAAGGGAAACGGATATTTACCCATATTATTCCAACCCAGTTTGAGCAACCGAGTCGCGTACCCGTGCCGGAGGAACTGAAACTGACGCAATCTGAACAGATTGCCAGTAACCTGCTGAAAATGGGTACTTTTTCCAAAGAACAAATTGCACAAGCTACCGGTATCAGTCTGGAGAGGATTGAGCAATTAAATTAAGGATGATCCCACCGTACTATGGCCAGTGGTATCGTTCTTGGTGTCCTTTTTACCCATGGTTTACCTTTATCTGGCATGCCATCGTGATTGTTGTGCATTAGTTGTACTCACCACCGCGTTCAAAAACTTGACCATCGAGTCATACATGTAGGGTGGATTAAACGCAGTGTATCCACCTGATTAATCGTTCTATAGCTCACCATCATTCGTTGTAAATTTTTTAAAAATCCTATTTCTTCAAGAAATAGGATTTTTTAGCGGCCATTTTTTGATGATTTATTTAGGAGCACTATATGTATTTTGGTGGATACGCTGCACTTAATCCACCCTACAGACTCTTCTAATTTGTTCATCAGAAATTATCTCATACATGTAGGGTGGATTAAACGCAGTGTATCCACCTGAAATTATCGACGCGTCGAAGCCTGCATTCCCACGCAGAGCGTGGGAACGAGAAAAATTTTCGCACATGTGAACCCTAAAGACATCATCATGTTAAAAAACCTAATCAACTGGTCCATCCACAACCGCTTTCTAGTCCTAGTCGCCACCGTCATCATCACCGGCTGGGGTTGGGTATCTTTACAACAAACCCCCTTAGACGCAATCCCCGATCTTTCAGATGTACAAGTGATTATCAAAACCTCCTATCCCGGACAATCCCCCCGTGTGGTAGAAGATCAAGTCACTTATCCCATTACCACAACCATGCTGTCGGTACCGGGCGCACAAGTCGTGCGCGGATACTCTTTCTTTGGCGATTCATATATTTACGTAATTTTCAAAGATGGCACCGACATCTACTGGGCGCGTTCCAGAGTGTTGGAATATCTCAATCAAGCCGCCTCTAGCCTACCGCCCGGCGTACAACCCCGTTTAGGTCCCGATGCCACGGGCGTAGGTTGGGTTTATTCCTACGCCTTAATTGATCCCACCGGCAAACATGACTTATCCCAATTGCGTAGTTTGCAAGACTGGTTTTTAAAATTTGAATTGCAAACCGTGCCCGGTGTTGCCGAAGTCGCTACCGTCGGCGGCATGGTGCGACAATACCAAATTGTTGTCGAACCCGACAAATTACGCGCCTTTAATATTCCCCTCTCACGCATCACTCAAGCCATTAAAAATGCCAATCAAGAAGTCGGCGGCTCCGTCATTGAACTCGCCGAAGCCGAATACATGATTCGCACCAAAGGCTACTTATCTTCCATCCAAGACATTGAAACCATCCCCGTTGCTGTCAGTGAAACAGGCACCCCTTTATTAGTCCGAGACTTAGCGACAGTACAAATCGGCCCAGAAATGCGCCGCGTTGTGGCTGATTTAGACGGAGAAGGCGAAGTCACTGGCGGCATTATCGTCATGCGCTATGGCGAAAACGCTTTAACCACCATTGCTGCGGTTAAAAAGAAATTAGAAGAACTGAAGGCTGGACTACCAGAAGGCGTAGAAATTGTAGAAACTTATGACCGATCCGCCCTCATCCAACGCGCCGTCAATAACCTCAAAGAAAAACTCATTGAAGAATTTATGGTTGTCGCGCTCGTCTGCCTAATCTTTCTATTTCACTTGCGATCCGCCTTTGTCGCCATTATCACCTTACCCATTGGCGTACTCATTTCTTTCATCATTATGCAGCAACAAGGCATTAACGCTAATATCATGTCTTTAGGCGGCATTGCGATAGCCATTGGCGCAATGGTGGACGCTGCCATCGTCATGATTGAAAATGCCCATAAACACATAGAACGCTGGCGACAAGCCCACCCGAAACAAAAAATCACATCGTCAGAGCACTGGCAACTAATAGCCAATGCCGCCGGTGAAGTGGGCCCTGCCCTATTTTTATCCTTATTAATCATCACATTAAGCTTTATTCCCGTGTTTACCTTAGAAGCCCAAGAAGGCCGCTTATTTGCGCCACTCGCGTTTACTAAAACTTATGCCATGGCTGCCGCTGCTGGTTTAGCGGTGACAATCGTACCCGTATTAATGGGTTATTTTATTCGCGGATGGATTCCCAGTGAAAAACACAATCCTATCACTTGGTTGCTCATTTTTATCTATAAACCTTTACTCCGGCTGGTTTTGTTTTTACCGCGTACCACTATCTTTTTAGCTTTTTTGGTCATGTTGACGGTTTTTATTCCCTTATTTGGCATCAGTAACCTACCATTAAAATTAATCGCAGGCGAACAAGTGGAACAATGGCAAACCGATTTGGCTAATTATTGGCGACGCCGCTTTGAAGATCAGCCACTATTAGCCAAAATGGCTGACGGCTTAGGCTCTGAATTTATGCCAACTCTCTATGAAGGCGACTTATTGTATATGCCCACCACCTTACCCGGCTTATCCATTGGCAAAGCGCAAGAATTATTACAACAAACCGATAGATTGATTGCCACCGTGCCAGAAGTCAAAAGCGTGTTTGGCAAAATTGGCCGCGCTGATACGGCGACAGATCCGGCGCCATTAACCATGATTGAAACCATTATCCAATTAAAACCTGAAGACGAATGGCGCGAAGGTTTGACGGTGGCAAAATTAATTGAGGAATTGGATCAACTGGTCGATTTTCCGGGCGTGACTAACGCATGGGTGATGCCCATCAAGACGCGCATTGATATGTTAGCCACAGGCATCAAAACCCCAGTGGGTATTAAAATTTCAGGACCTGATCTAAAAGTCATTGAAGACATCGGCAGAGAAATTGAAAAAGTCGTGATGAGCGTTCCAGGCACAACTTCCGCCTATTCGGAGCGCGTGGCGGGCGGACGTTATATTGAAATCTCCCCGGACAGAGTGAAAGCGGCGCGTTTAGGTTTAAATATTGCCGACATCAACGCAGTTATCAGTGCGGCAGTGGGCGGCATGAATATCACTGAAACCATAGAAGGATTAGAGCGTTATCCAGTCAATTTGCGTTTTCCTAGAGAAGTGCGTGACGATTTGGAAGATTTAAAGGGATTGGTGTTAGTCACACCGACAGGCGCCCAAATATCCTTAGCCCAAGTCGCTGAAATTAAAATAGTTGATGGTCCACCCATGCTCAAAAGTGAAAATGCGCGTTTAAATGGTTGGACATTTGTCGATATTCGCGGCGTTGATGTGGGGACTTATGTACAGTCAGCGCAAAAAGTGGTGCGCGAACAAGTGAAATTACCCGCCGGCTATTCGATAACTTGGTCTGGACAATATGAATATATGCTACGCGCCAAAGAGAAATTGAGCCAAGTTGTCCCTTTAACGCTGTTTATCATATTGCTGCTACTTTATTTAACCTTTGGTAACATGACTGAAGCTTTATTAGTGATGCTGACTTTACCATTTGCCTTAGTCGGCGGATTTTGGCTCATATTCCTACTAGACTACAATATGTCCGTTGCGGTTGGGGTTGGATTTATTGCGCTGGCGGGCGTTGCGGCAGAATTTGGGGTGATAATGTTAGTCTATTTAGATAATGCTATTAGAGAATACCAAGCCAATAATCAATTGAATAATTTAAAAGACTTAAAAGCGGCACTGATGGAAGGTGCGGTATTGCGAGTCCGCCCGAAAGCGATGACGGTGGCGGTGATTATTGCGGGATTGTTTCCGATTATGCTAGGACATGGTACGGGTTCTGAAGTGATGCAGCGTATTGCCGCGCCCATGGTGGGGGGGATGATTACGGCACCCTTGTTGTCGTTGTTTGTGGTGCCGGCGGTTTATTTGTTGTGGAAGGGGAGGAAGTTGGAGGGTTAGTGTAGTACAACGGATTTGCGAAAAAAACGGATAAGAGTCGATGTTCAACAATGAATAAAACCTTCAACACTTCAAACAATGCGCTATTTTTTGCCGTTTAACCTGAGCTGTGCGACGAATATTGAAGGTTTTTATTCGTTGTTTAGCATTAGTTGTACTCCGGCGGTAAGTACAGCTAATGTTCAACAACGAATAAAACCTTCAACACAACAAGTGAGTTGGTGCTATCAAGTCGAGTATGATTATTCAAATAATACGCTATTTTCAAATGGCATTGACTCACCAGGCGGGATGTTAAACAAGGTTTATTCTTCACCAATAGAACTTAAGACCTTTTTTATCAAAGACATATCAAGATATAAACCTGAGGTAACGAGCTTTTTAAAGGCTGGTTTGGCAAATTCCAGCAAACCTTCTTTTTTGGCTTTAACCACCAAACCTAGAGAAC
>LUTY01002498.1 GCA_001640045.1 Candidatus Thiomargarita nelsonii
CCTATCAAGAGATTTTAATAATTTATCTCCATCCAAATCAAATTTTCTTTGTGCGGAGACAGCCACATCTCTAATATCCCTGTACGTGTAACATATTTTCATAGTTCCTGATTTAATCATCTCCTCCGAATAGGGTATAATGTCATGAGTTTTAATTACAATAATCTCAGAAGAAATTCCCCATCTTTCAAATTTTTTTCGCAATGATTGAAATTGCTCAGAAGAGAAGTAACCTTCTGCCCCTCCCAAATTATGAGATTCTACTATTGATTTAAGCAGGTTGTACTGAAGCGTAGAACCCGATCTTAACATACCATTGCATACTATCAGCATTTAAACTGCCTCACCTGTTATTTTTAGAAATGTACCAATTTAGAAAGCTGTACCCAACAACTCATCTCTGCGTTCAGGAGACTTAACCAGTTCGCGCACCACAATGCCATCCAATCCCAATGTTGCCAGTGCTCCAAATAATCCTACAAAACTACCAGCATAACTGAGCAAGCCAAATCGTGCAGGCCCTAAATAACGCGCAACGTAAACGCCCACAAACAATGCCACTATCATGCGGAGGATGCGTTCTCCCATTAGCCATGATGTGTTGGCAAAGTATTTTCTAAATCCGTTGTGGTGTTGCTTTATTTTTTGCAGCATTTTATTTTTCTTATGGTACTCATCACAAAAATCTGAGATGCAACATCGCTACGCAAAATGACAAAGTCGTCGCAACGAGTTAAAATCAATCACATTTCTCGTTCCCACGCGGAGCGCACCGCTGGCAACGGCTTTCAGACGATCTATATCGCTTTCTAACAAGCTGAGGGTAAATTTTTTCTGCTATTTTTTCAAAAAATCTGATTTTTAAGCCAGTGTCAGTATCAAAAAAATCCGAGTTCCCTCCAGAGCCCTCCGAGCAAAGGGACAGGCTTAATGGCATTGACGCAGAGCGTTGGGAGCGAGAAAACCTGCTCTGGCAAGAATTAATAAGATTAAAAGCCATTTCTAATGAGCCGTTATGATTTACGCCGGCTTCTCTTCTGCGAAAGTGCTTTCTTCATTAATCAGGAGCGTAAACCTTGTAAAGCTTATTATTGTTATAACCAAACAGCTCAAGATGGAAATCTATATTTTGATTGAGTTTTTTTAACTTTTTTCTTAGGTTTTTATTGATTTTTTCATACAAAATCATTTTTGTGTCAGGCGGCAGATTCTTAGCAATGAAAAAGTTTGGGTGTGCTATTTTTTAGTCTGTTTTGATATGGTTTTATTTCGTTATCTTGACTCAAGATTATCAAAGAGACACTCTCAATAAATTTGGCATAAACATGGCAAATTTGTTCATCAAGCTTTTCATTTTCTACATCAAAGTATCTGCCATCTTTAACTTCTAAAAAATAGATATGTTTTGAATCCAGCATTAGAAAATCAACCGCATTATTTCCACAGAATTTATTATTCTCATAAATACTGTCTTTGCTATCAAAATTGTAATATTTTACTAAAAATTCAAATTCTAACCCGCTTTCTTTTTTATTCATAAAACACTTTACTTAGCTTTTGATAAACGGCTTCAAATTCTTGTAGAATTGGATTGTGTTCAAGTTCATCTAAATTATTGGAAGTTTCAACTTGTACAAATTGATCCGTCTCTTTATTTTTATGAAGTGAAAAGAACTTTATATTGGTATTAGCCATTTTAGCCGCTAAATCTAAATGTTTAAGCATAAAATAGTCATGAGTAGCGATGAATATTTGCAGATTTTTTGATAATTCTACCAATAATTCAGCCAGATTTTCGCAATAAGCTGGATTTATGTTGACTTCAGGTTCATCCCAAAATAAAAGTGTATTATTTTTCAGTATGCCATTTGCAATTAAATATAATATTTGTCCAATCTTTCTATAGCCTTCTGCCACTAATCCAATTTCAAGCCTTCCCATACTTTCTTGTTGTAGATAAAATTGCTCAATGGCTGGATCAAAAATGATTTTGCCTCGCATCATTTTTTCAATTGGTTTAATAAGTTTTGATAAATTGACTGGCTTTTTTTTCAATGGTATGCCCAATTTGACAGCCAGATCAAAATAAATTTTTTCTATGGTTAATTCTCCCTCTAAATAACGAGAAATAAATCCATTGTACATGGTTAGTATTTCTTTGGTGGGTATGTAAACCGACGAAACTTCTAAGAAGTTTTGAGTATATTGAGAAATTGAAACGGATTCTTGCTCAGGATCAAATTCAAGTGAAGTACGTTCTTTAAGATAGCAATTTTATTGTTAATTATTGACTTCATGCTAAATGGAGCATGAAACTCAAAAATTACGAATAAGGGAGCAATCAACCCTTTATCCCCTCGCCTAATGGAAGCTTAGGGTTACTTTTTTAAAGTGAATACTATATTGGTTAGAGTTTATCTGACCGTTTTTTTTGCCAGAACTAACCAATTTTCACTAGTTTACTTTCCATGCTTGAACCCATTTTTTTAATGTGGAGGGCTAACCACCTCAAGCAAGCGAATTTATAATACTTAAAAAAATAACAAATGTCAATTTTTTGGCAAATTATCCAACCAATATTAATAATTCTCAATATTTTTGTGTACTATATTTTGACACACGCCAGTTATCTGGAAATTCAAATACCAAAACGCCTTCAATTACTTTTTGCACTACCGCATCCAGTAAATAAACCCACGCAAACCAAATTAACGGAGCCTCTATAGCAATAAAAACTAACTTAGTGATTGATGAAATAACGTAA
>LUTY01002499.1 GCA_001640045.1 Candidatus Thiomargarita nelsonii
CCAATGAGTAATCTTTGTCGGCTAATACAGAAAATTTGGTAGTGCCCAAAATTTTATGGCAGATGAGGAAATAAAGTTAGTACCTGATGATCCGATTGAAACAATAGAGAAAGAAGGAATTGCGCCAAGCTGTCATCAAAGCATTTAATCATATTTGTTGGATGCGAGTGCCGTGGTTTGTGTGATGAAAAAGTTGCAAACTGTCGCAGGCATTGCCTGAGTACAACATTTGTGAAATGATTTTTCTGAAAAACTATATGAGTGAGGTAGGCACACTAATGGAGCATCGTTTGTCAAGCTATACTGCTAATAGAGCTAATAATTTTAATTTAATACGTTTTGTTGCAGCCTTTATGGTTTTGTTTAACCATAGTTTTGCCTTATCAATAGGCTCTGAAGATGCTGACCCTCTTAAAGGCATTCTTGGTATGACCTTTGGCTCAATAGCTGTGGATATCTTTTTTATAACAAGCGGATTTCTTATAACAGGAAGCTTACTGACTAGAAATAATTTAATAGCATTTATATGGGCACGAGTTTTAAGAATTTATCCCGCGTTGATTGTGGCCATTATATTTTGTACTTTTATCGTAGGGCTATATTTCACCACACTATCAATCTATTCATATCTTTCCAGCCCGGAAATCTATAAATTCTTTTTAAGAAATATTAGTTTATTTTTGGGTGTAGATTATAGTCTACCTGGTGTTTTTGAAAATATCCCATACAAAAGGATTGTCAATGGCTCTTTATGGACTTTGCCTTGGGAAATAAGAATGTATAGCATTTTGGGGCTATTATGGGGTATTTTGTTTTATGCAAAATGCTTTAGTAATAAATTTTTTAATCATGTTTTAGTGGCAATTGCCGTTTTGGCAATTATTTCGCACATCCTCAATCATTTTTTATTGGTTGTAGACAATAATGCTCAAGGGTTGCGTCTTCTTGCTATGTTCTTTGTTGGAGCAGCTTTTTATGTCTTAAAAGATAAAATTATTTTGTCTAATAGGGTTGTCGCACTAATGTCTTTAATTCTTGTGTTTTCGATGCTAGAACAACATCTGTTTTTTGTCTTTTACAATATATTTATCGCTTACATTGTATTTTATGTGGCCTATATCCCTTCGGGAACAATTAGAAAATTCAACCGTGTTGGGGATTATTCATACGGCATGTATATATACGCTTTCCCTGTCCAGCAATCGATTGCTGCTATAATTCAAGGTGTTTCCGTTGTAACGATGTTGATTGTTTCCTTAAGTATTACTTTGATTCTTGCTATATTATCTTGGCATCTTGTTGAGAAAAAGCTTTTGAAAATAAAACATAAGTATGTCGTCTTTGAAAATCTCCTTTCCAATATACGTCTAACAAAGCCATCAAGACGGACGTGATAAAGCCTTGCTCCTATTGTCACAAGCAAGCGTAGCAAGCGTAGGGTGTGTCCTACGCACCATCTCTTCACGCACCGTTGCTCTACACCTTTACCTTGGTGTGTGGGACGCACCCTACGCTTGCTGAACACTCGCGCCCTGGAATCCGGATCATTTTGTGATTTTTTAACGAGCTACGAGCTTTCGCTCATGTTATCAACTGGCATCGTTCCCGTTTTTTGATAAGGTTGTATAGTCTGCAAATGAGGAACAACTTGATAATGTTTCTGGTTAAACGTGTATAGCGGCACACCTAGCTCAACGGCGGTTTGACCAATGAGAACATCAAGTAACCCAACATTGTGACTCAGATAATATTGATATTGAGTAAAAAGATTGAGTGCTTCATTACAACTGTTCTGTGAGGGCCAAACTATCTCATAAATTGACAACTCATTTTGTAACTTTTCCAGTTCCACCTTATTCTTACAGCCTTGAATCAATTCCATAACCACAAACCCTGATAAAACTATCTCCTCCTCATCATCAAGGGCATCAAACCAGCCAATGGCGGGCGTTCATTGCCGCAATAAATCTATTACAATATCACTATCAGGAAAAATCATAGCTAAACTGCCTCCGTTGTTGAGCTTGTTCTCTCAATTGGCGAGCATAAACAGCACTGTTCTTTAGTACTTGGATTCTAAAAACGGAGACAAACTTGTGCCCCTATAAGGAACTTCGCATCGGCTTAATAACATCTTGCACAGAACGGGTGTCTGAGAGGTGCCCAACACATTCAAACAAACTTTTTTCATCCAAGCGAGAGATGATGGCTTCTGTCTAATTCATGATGAGTACAACGGATTAACCGAATAAACGGATAAACCATTGATGTTAATCCGTTTATTCCGTTAATCCGTTGTACTATTTTTTAGATTGATTGCCCCGCAGTTCTCAGTTACAAGGTCCGCACCATCAACACCCCATCTTTAGCACAAATTTCATCCACAACAGACTGTGCTATCGGATTATTAACATCAACCAAAGTACAAGCCATATCGCCGCGAGATCGATTTAACATATCCACAATATTGAGATTGGCATTAGCAATCGCACTAGAAATGCGCTCAATCACATGGGGAACATTGGAATTGACAACCAGCAAACGATGCCCGCCATTACGTGGCATTTCTATCTCTGGAAAATTGACCGAATTATGCACCGTACCATTTTCCAAATAGTCACGCACTTGATCAGCCACCATGATAGCACAATTTTCTTCTGCCTCTTTGGTAGACGCGCCAAGGTGTGGCAGCGTAATAACCCGCTCATGCTTGTTCAATAAATTACTTGGAAAATCACAGACATAACGATTAACCCGCCCCG
>LUTY01002500.1 GCA_001640045.1 Candidatus Thiomargarita nelsonii
CACCCTCAAAAAGCGCCATCGTAATCGGTTGTGAGGTCGCTTGATTATAAGTTTCCGTCAACAATTCCCCAAACCAACAAGTAAGCCCAGGTTGCCCTTTAAATTCATACCAGATTCGTTCTACAACTTTTGGCTCAATTTTTTGTTTCCGCTCCTGTTGGTACCAATCAAATAGATAAACCACCTCATCATAAGTCAGATTAGGAATATGCACACTACGTTGGACATTGAATGGCGAACCTTTGACATTTTCTACTCCTAAGACGGCACGTACTCCGATCAATGCGAGGCTATGTAATAAATAATCCTTTTCAGCAGTCGATTTATTTGTCTGGCTTTGGCGAGTCATATAAATATGACGAAAAACGGCGACTAGCCTAGCAATCACGGCTTGTTCAAGGGCATCAAACTCATCCAAAATCAATATCAAAGGCTTAGTGAGGGTTCCTCGTTTGAACAAAAGATGAAAATCCTTTAACGAGTTTATGGATAGTTTGTCTAAATTCAACTTTTCCATTAATTCCTGGGCAAAGAGTTGAGCCACTATATCGACATCTTTCTCTTCATAAAGAAATTGCAAACTGAGATAAACGACATCAAATTGATCGTCTTGCTCAATGGTTGAGACAACTTCTTGCATTACCCATGTTTTGCCCGTTTGACGAGGTGCCCAGACTGTGATGTAATGTCCACCTTCTTCTAGCTCTTCTCCTTTCAATTGCGTGAGAGCATTTGTAATTAATGTCTCTCTTGGCGCGTAGTAGTGTGCTTTTTTTATTGGGGAGCCGTAAGATGAAAATTTTCGCATATTTTTTACTCCAAGTTGGCAAAATTTCTGTCCAAGATAAATCTTGGACTCCATAAATTGGTATCACTCAATCTCATCTGGATTGATTCCCATCGCCCGCAATGCTATAAGTATTGAACCATAAATTTTCGGGTATTTAATGCCTTCAGCCATAATTAAAACGGAAACTTCGTCTCCAGCTTGGATGTGCTTTGCCATTGTTGCGCCACAGCCAAGGTGGGCGGCTATTACTGCGATTTTCTTTTTCATCAATGCCTTATTTATGGTTATTGAATCAGTTTATCCTCAAGTTCAGTATAAAGCTTGAACTTGCCGTCAGCAGACAAGAGCAAGGCATTGTGGATTAACGCAGTTGCAATGATAATACGGTCTTGCGGATCACTGTGGTGTTCCTGCAAGTCAACAGCTTGGCTGGCTTTATCAAACCATTCATTACGTGGGTCGGGAAGTTGAATTCGATTATGCCGATCCAACCAAGAAACCTCAAACAAGCTGATAGCCGACACACCCACTTGGTCAGCCAGTTCGATATGCTCCAGCCAAGTTGTTTTCAACTTGGGGTTTTGGTTGATCCACCACAACCAAACATGTGTATCTAGAACAATCATAAAGAAAAATCCCAGTCTGATGAGGGGACACTGTCAAAAATATCACCCATTATTTTTACTTTACCTGCAATATCTGGATGTGGGGTGCGCTTTACACGTTTGGTCACATCTTTCAGCACCAGAAAAATAGTCTCAAATTGTTTATTTGCTGGTAGTTTGGGCAGATATTTGAGGTTACCGGATCGATCAGTTTCAAGAATCAAGCGTTCAGCATACATATTAGTAAGACTTCTCCTTTCAGTCGAAATGACAATTAGAGTTGTCGTAGTTGACTCCAATATACATTAAAATTCATGGTTCGGTACTTAGTCACTCAATCTCATCTGGATTGATTCCCATCGCCCGCAATTTACGCCATTACGCAGAACAAACCCCGCCCAATCCTCTGAATTAAACGGATCATATTTAGAGGGCGGCAATGCCACATCATTTTGGCGTTTTTCTAAAGCAACGGCTGCTGACATAACACGCTCCAAAATTTAAAAAATATCATTTTACTCCTTTGAAAAAAGACGTGCAAGCTAACAATTCTCTTGTTCTAACTACTTTTTGATAGAGTACAGCGAATTAGGAAATAAACGAATAAACCCAAGTTTTTTTTGGATTTATTTGTTTATTTCCTAAGCAAGGTGTACTCAGGTTTTAAGCCAAAAACTTTTCAAGCGACTAGACTATAAAAACGAACTACAAAAAATTATAATTTACTCATTAATTTTTTTAATCTTTTCGCTCACAAAAAAATAATTATTAATAATCATTATTTTATAAAACATTGGTTTGAATTCAAAATTTTTATCAATTTTGTCAAAAAATAATAAATAGTTATATTTAAAATATTTATATATAAATAACGTATAAAAAATAATGTTAAACAAGTAAAAAAAGGTATTGTAATTACTTTTTGATTATGTTTTAATAGGCGCCTGTTAAATGCTATGGATTTGAGTTTGGCCTTGATAAATTAAAAAGAATCTTGCCAAGGTGGGCAACTTTGCTTATCAAATATCGTGCCACTTGGTTATTTTTAACCTATTGAAAGTATGAGCTTTTTTTGCATGGTAGGTTTGAGCCGGCACCGCCAATGTAGGCGATTGAAACAGCTTATCGAACGGTATAAAGGGAACGACGTACTCGTTTGAGCCGGCACCGCCAATGTAGGTGATTGAAATTTTTTAATTTTCAGAGGTGCCCGGGGCATGGACGTTGGTACGAAGTGCGCCAGCACCTCAATGCCATTGTTAGTACAACTAATTGAGAAATTAACGAAACGAAGTAACGAAGTAATTAAAAATGACAAGTCATTCAATTCGTTTATTTCCTAATTAGTTGTACTAAGCTTTTATC
>LUTY01002501.1 GCA_001640045.1 Candidatus Thiomargarita nelsonii
GCAAATAGTTTTTCTACATCCACTAATTCATTACGTGAGCAAATGGCAATAAATATTCCTTTATCACGTAACTTGACAATGGATTGTTGAAAACGGATAAATCCTTCATTTAAAAGGATACCTTCTACTCCGTCTTCACCAAGAACACCTGAATAAAGTGTGTTATCAAGATCCAATACAATAGCTTTTAATTGGGGCATCAGCACCGAGGGCAACCAAACTAAGCCAAACATACGGGCACTAAGAGAATTGGCTAAATCACTAAGAGAGGTTGCGGCAATTTTAACCGTTCTCTGATCAAAATAACGCTCCCCCAGTTTAGAAAAAATTTCTGATTGAGCGCATACATAAGTATCTGGTATCTCCTTTAGTGCTTTTTGAAGTCCTTGATTAAACGTTTGTGCTGATTGTTTTGGGGATGCCCAGTCACTGATTAAAATCGGAGCGGCACTGCGTTTCCGTAACACAGATACCCGTTCAATTAGCCATTTCAATAATTCGTTTGTGGCAAGTTTACCATGATAGCGTTCATAATTCAACCAAATGAGTTCAACGTCTGCTTTGTTAAGCTGATTAAAATTCAAAGCGTCATCATAATCACTATAGGTAATATCAACCTCTAAGTTAGCATACGCAAGGAATGTAGTCATCACACTTGCAATAAACTCAAATGGCTGGTTTCTATGTATTTGTAAGTGAAATGATGAGCAGTCCCACCTTGCAGTCAATTTCTGCAAATTAAACCGGCGTGGATATTTTTCAAAAATAATTGGCTGCCATTCTGCTTTGGCAAGGCCAATTTCAGCCGCGTTAGCATTGCCTTCATTATTTTGTTCCAGAGACATATTAATCTCACGTTAGCTAAGAACCTGTTCAAAAAATTTTCAGAAGAAGAGAAAGAAAAGCAACTTCAACTCGATGCTCAAGTTTTTTTGACTTGACAAAATAAACAAGCAGTGACTATTAAAATTTAATTAAAAATTAATTATTTAATTAATATATAAAATTTATATTATTTTTGTCATATTGTTGTCATATTGATTTTTTAGGCATGTTTATCTACCATCCACCGGCTCTTTAATCAATTAACCCCGCCATTAAAGCCCCCTCATCCAAAGCATCCTCTTCCTGTTCATTTTCATCGGCAACAAGATTTCTCATAGCATCGATCTGACAAACAATTTTAGGGTGAAAAAAGACTTGAACATTTGACGCCAATTTAACACCCCAGTTGCAAACCCAATGCCATATCGTGGCGGGCAACCACAAGGGATTGCCCCTACGAAATATCACGTTTGACTGTAGGGGCATACCCTATCGGGTTTGCCCGCCAATCCCTGTTGGCATTGGTATTTTTAAGGTTTCTTTGTGCCGAGAAATCTTGAAAAATGAGCCTAAAACACCGGCGGAGCTTATCTACCCCAGACTTTTTTGAGCCAGGCTTCACATTTTGTAATCACAAATAAAATCAAATGATTTCGCTTATCTATGACAGTGGGGAGCAAGCGCTCATAAACAGGTAAAGGATTATTGGACTGCACATTGCCTTCTATCAGGGCAGGTGCCTCTACAACAATCATAATCACAGTCGCTTCTTCCAATTTCTGTTTAAATTCTTCAAAGTCCCGATTATTATTATTTTCAGCGCGTATCACCCCACCAGCAATATCACAAAACACCAATTCCAATTCTTTTTTACCCGAAAATTGAATTTCAAATCGGTGTTCGACAATACCCGCCGTGCCCTTCAAAAGTTGTCCTGTTTGTGTAAAAGAGGGTTGTGTAATGATACTACTGAGCTTTTGATAAGCTTCTTGAAGATTTTGGTGCGTATCTCCGCTCGTCGTCAGTTCAAAATCAGATTGATTGTCAAATTCATGATACATGGTAGCCAGTAAAGTCGTTTTACCCACCGCATCTGGTCCTAGCATCATCATAGTCGTTTGTTTTGGCATTTTTTTTCCTGATCCCCTCGGTGCAAGGTACGCCTTGCACTCCTTGTTTAACTAGGAAAATCCGACTGTACTTGCTTGACACATTTGAAGGCATCTTCAACCGCATTTCGCCACTGTTTGCGTAACGCAATCTCTTTGTTAAAACGACTCAATTCTTCTGTCCAGAGCTGTTCGCGGATAGGATCGAGGAAACTTTTCCATTCATCCTTAATCCCCTTGGCTCTCACCAGACGATCTTTGATTTCTTCAACCAGTGCGAAAATCGCATTCGCGGGATCCTCTTGCATTTTCTCACTGAATTTTTTTCTCAATTGATAAATCGTCTGTTGATAATGGCTATCTAAGCCCCTGGCGATTTCTTCCGCCTTTTCCATGAAATTGTCCCGTGTCGCATCGTTAGGCACTATGTCATCAATAGAATCACTGCTATAAGTGGTTAATAAGCCCATTTCCTCACGAACACGGTAATGAAAATGGCTATGATAAGAAAAGTTAAATTTGCGGATATAGTCGAACGTTTTGTAAATATTAGGATGTTCGGTTTTATCCAACAATTCTTGAAAGCCAAGTATGAGGGTACGCGGCTCCTTATCCTTCGGGGGAGGCAGCATTTTTTGCAACGATTTAGGCAAAATGCGCTCTAAAACTTGTCGGAGTACCTCATCTATCTTTGTTTGCAGGTAGTCATCCAAATGAGTGGCCATAAATTCTGTTAGGTAGGCGCGTAAATAATTCAATTCATCGCCTACGCCGCCCTTCCAACCACTGTGTTCCAGATATTGATCTGCCAATTCTTCTTTA
>LUTY01002502.1 GCA_001640045.1 Candidatus Thiomargarita nelsonii
TCTTGGTGTGTTCAAAGCCGAGATGAAGTAGGCAGTGTGCAAGCACATATACCCAGTTTTCGGGCTTGGCAAGCCGCTTGGGATGGACATGGATATGTCCCGATGTCGTCAGAACGGCCCAAGCCTTATCGGGGCATAGATTTCCTTCACTTCTGATGAGACTGGTTTTATACTTAAAAGGCTTAAATAGCGGGTGCTTATTGAGTTGCGACTCCCCTTCATTAAAAGCATTGGTGGCCAGATCGCTTTGAAGCTTGGATTTACTTTTGCGTGATTTACTTTTGCGTGCCATTGTTATTTGTTGTAGCCAATCTAGGCATGTCACGAACAACTTCGACCAAAAACCAAGAAGGCAAGGGAACTTCATTTTCCGGGTTTGTGACCACCATTTGCGCCATTTCAAGACTAATATTGGCTAAGTTTTTTAGGAGAGCCTTGGCACGATGTGCCAATTCACGATGACTCTCTTTGAGAGCTTGTTTCGTATCGGGCAGCTCCTTGACAATTTTAGCTCGAAACGATTGACTGAGAAAGTATAGCACATCACGATCTTCTGGGGCACTAGGCCAAATCATTTCTCCTTTAATGATCTTGTGGAGGGCAAACTTGCGGCGAGACTGTTTTATAAATGCCTTGAATTGCGTCGCGTGCGGTGGCGAAACGCAGCCGAACACGAGTGCATCCAATTGATGATCAGTGATCCCATCTCCAAACTCGTAAAGGGCATCACTCAGAATATGCCAAGAGCGTGGCGTACTAAAGGGCTCTTCGCTTTTGGGCGGTTGGACCCAGAGATGATCGGGCCGTATCTGGATGTAGTCGATCACCCAGGGATGAATCCGCTCACGATTTGCCCACGATAACCAATCTCGGTGAGAAACTTTGAGCTGAACATGCGCCATGCGGTTGATGAGGGCACTGCTCATCGGCTTTACGATGGCACTGTCTTGTGCCCGGTTACCGGCACCGATAACGATAGAGCCTTTGGGCAAATGATACTCCCCTACCCGTCGCTCATGGATTAGCGAATAGAAAGATTTTTGAACTTCATGCGAGCAGGCGTTGAGTTCATCAAGAAAAAGGCAATAGGGTGCCTTTTTTGCAATTGTCGCTGGTGGGCAAAACCGGGTCACCCCTTCAATAATTTGGGGAACTCCGATAATGTCTTCAGGTGCCAATTGGCTACCCAGCAAGGAAACACATGGCAATCCGACTTGATTTGCGAAATCTTCGACCAGACTGGATTTACCAACACCTGGCGGCCCCCAGATAAAGATAGGGCGCACAACGGCGACATTAAGCAAAAAATCGAGCAGCTCGGATTGTGTGACGACTTTGGATAAATTCATTTGTTAATTTGTGGTGTAAGGAATTACTGGAACGTAAGAGTATAGTGACAAATTCGACGCAGAGCGTGGGAACGAGAAATATTGGCATTTAGGAGTCCAAGATTTATCTTGGAGGTCTCGTCCAAAATAAATTTTGGACTCCTAAATATCACTTTTCTATCTTATCAAAAACGATTGTGAACCAGATCATCCAATATTTCCTTGATTGGCGAAACCGTCACTCCCTGAGACTTATGATACGCTTCCTGAACGGGTGCCACGATCCAAACATGATCCGGCTCGAATAGCTCCAACGTCCCCGAAAAACCACGCGAAACCTTTGGTGCCACAGAAGATTTAAACTCAAAAGCAAGTCGCCGGCGTCCCCGTTCAAGGACCAGATCAAGATCCTCACCGGATGCGGTTCTATAAAAACTGGCACGCCATCCGGGCATAACCGCAAAAATCTGTTCCAGGCATCAACCTTCCCATGACGCACCTGCAATCGGGTGCCCCAACAAATCCTCAGTGTCTTCTATCTCCAACAGTGCATCGGGAAAGCCGCCACGGGTCCACATCAAAACGGGATCGGCGTAAAGTGCCGGATTTTCTGCGATCATTTCGTCATAACTAAAGGGTGCCAACTCAAGAAAATGGATGGTTTCTGAACTTTGCCGAATTAATTCTTGGGATGCAGAGCCTAAAATTAAAAATCGGCCTGGTCTGCGGTTATCATCTACAGCATTGCTACGCACGGGAAATAGTTGTTGCCCCATTTGTACTTCGTCAATGCAAATCAGTTTGTCTCTTTGGGTGTGAAAGAAAAATTCGGCATCTTCGATTTTACGCAGGTCAGATGGTCTCTCAAGATCCAAATAGATGGTATTTTCGCAGTCGCGTACTATGTGTTTTGCCAAAGTGGACTTGCCACATTGTCGGGGACCGAGCAACGCAGTTATTGGAAAGGAATTCAGTGAATCTCTGAGTTCTGTGGCAAGCCGTCTTGGAATATATATTTGTAAATTGTAAGTCGTGGTTTCAATATACCATGATAAAGGTTTTTTTTGCACAAAATAGGAGTCCAAAATTTATTTTGGACGAGACGCCCAAGATAAATCTTGGACTCCTAAGGACTCGGGAGTCCAAAATTTATTTTGGACGCCTAAATGAGTACAACTAATTGATAAATAAACGAATTAAAAACAAGCCGTATCAATTCCTAGTACCCATCATTCAATTCGTTTATTTCATAATTAGTTGTACTGTACTAGCCGCCCAAGATAAATCTTGGACTCCTAAAGGCTCAGCATTTAGTACAACGGATTCGGGGAGTAAACGGATAACCCTTTTAGAACAATCCGTTTACTCCCCATACGAAGTAACGAAGTAAATCCGTTGTACTAGATGGAAAAACAAAAACCTAAAA
>LUTY01002503.1 GCA_001640045.1 Candidatus Thiomargarita nelsonii
AATTGCAGGAGTTTTAATCCATAAACAAAAATGGATACTAGATGCTGACATCAAAGGATGCTTTGACAATATTGACCACAAATTTCTCTTAACGCAAATTGATACACATTGGAGAGATATAGTTAAGCAATGGCTAAAAGCGGGATATGTATTTGACAAAGAATTACATAAAACAAATATCGGTACACCGCAAGGTGGAACAATATCCCCATTACTAGCAAACATTGCATTGGACCAAATGGAAACCGACCTAATTGAACACTTACGCGGGATAAAAGGTTGGAAGAGTAAAATCGGTGTAGCTACAGTTTATACAAAGAAAAAGAAAAAGACCTCGAAACAATACAAAACCAGAGATAAACTAAAAATTGACCTAATAAGATACGCCGACGACTTTGTAGTAATCCATGAGGACAAAGAAGTAATAATGGAATCAAAAAAGTTTATAGGTGAATGGTTAGCTTTCAGAGGACTAACACTATCTAAGGAGAAAACCTCGATAGTACACTCAACTGACGGTTTCGACTTTTTAGGCCATCACATTAGACATTATAATAACAGATTGAGTGGAATTTATAAACACAAACTTAGTCATGGCACTAAAACCGAACAAAACCGTGCAAAGGCAACGCATGTTTTAAGAGTAGAACCTCAGCGCGAGAAAATTAAAATTCACTGGAGAAACATCAGTGATACTATTGGCAAATTAAAAGCTATAACCCCAGACAGACTGATTAGAACTTTGGCACCAAAGATAACAGGATGGGCGAACTATTATAAATCAGTTCACTCCAGCGAAGCTTTTAGCAAACTTGACCATTTAATATGGAAAAGGTTATATCAATGGGCCAGACGAAGACATCCTAATAAGGGTAAAAGGTGGATAGCAGATAAATACTTTACCACTACTAACGGTAGAAAGTGGATGTTCCACGATAGTAAAACCGGTAGAGTACTTAAATGTTATTCACAACATAAGGTTAAAACGGGTAGTTATGCTCGCGTTGGTTATGATAGGTCTTATTATGATGGGGATACAGCATACTGGGCGGAGAGGATGTCCAACGGATATGGTGATATAACTCCATCTAAGGCAAAAATGTTAAAACGACAAAATGGTATTTGTCCCCACTGTGGTGGTAGGTTCTCAAATGATGACCTGTTAGAAACACACCATAAGACCCATAGGTCCAAAGGTGGTAAAGACAAATACTCAAATTTGGTATTGTTACACCGTCATTGTCACGATGATGTACATCGGCAAGACCTGATACAGAAGGCGAATAACCCGCCTAACAATGGTCATGTAGACCCACGGATGTGGTACTAACATGATAGCAGTCGGAGCAATCGCAAGATTGAACCCATTTGGTTAACGGTTATGAATGAATATGTTAATGCACACTCTGGGATGAGAGTGGGTACTAGAGGAGCAGTGTGAGATCGAAAGTCTCAAGCACTGTTTTGAAGACCAGTCTATTGCAGTGGTCTCGGACTCAACCGCAAGGTTGGGAAAGAAGTGATGCAATAGGCTGAGTTTAACCGGGCGACAGAATTAACTGCTAGATCCAATAAATCAAATGGGGCCTTTGGTTGGGACGGAAGGGCCACCTTCTCTCAAACCTTGTCCGGTGCGATCCCTGCACACAAATCGTTAGGCAATACTGCTCGGCCAACGTGATCTATTATATTTTACAGTATAGTAGTAGATAGTAATATATTTTTAGGAGCGGTTTATGGTCCACAGCATATTATCGCCTGGGAAAAAAACATTTTAGGTCACATGGTAGAGCATGAGATTGATTGGTCTGCCCAGGAAAAACTTATTTGTTTTAATCATTTAAATCAGCAAGCCGAACTATTAGAAAATAATTCTCACATAAATTATCAGCCCATCGAAAGTCACGCTCAACGAGCCGGGCATCTTGGTTTTAACAATTTTGGAGAATATAAACATGGGCGGTTTAATCAACAAGCACGTCAGGTGGATAATGGAGATTTGGTTGCTTATAAGACGACGTTCACGTTTGGCCAAAAGGAGTTCAGAAAAACATTCCATATTTTAGGCAATAGCAGGCTGTATAAAGGCCCTCAAGTTCATAAAATAGGACGCAAAGAGCAAGTCATCAGGGAAACTTTAAATTTTTCTGGAGGGGACCGGAAAACCATTCGCTATTGGTATGACGATCCTATCGTTTCTGTTCTCTCATGGACCTCATTCGTTGATAGTACCAGGGCTATCGCTCTATGAAGCCAGTCCTGCCAACACTTTTTCCAGATAAGAATCGTCCCACCCAGCCATGAGGCGTTTATTCTTAATACCAACTTTGGCCGTGTCTTCCTTATCCAATAAATTTAAAGCAATATGCCTTAATATCGCAAAGTTTTCGGCACCATGACCTTTGCGAATTCTTGATTCGTCTTCCCGAAATGCAATATCTAATCTCCAATGCAATGAATTTTCAATTCCCCAATGCATTCGACTCGCATTTAATAAAATGGCAGCCGTTTCAACCGAACTACTAATATAGTAGCGATGTTCAATAGTCGTTTTTTCATTAACCGTTCTTTCAGACTCAACCATGACAATCGTTTGGAGTTTTTTCCAATTTTTCGAACCATAGCCAACCCAACACCGTCTTGATTCAAGACGTCCATGAGCTTTATTGAAAGTTTCCTCAAAATCAATTTCATAACCTTCAAAATCGGCTTTATTGGCTCGATAAAAATAGT
>LUTY01002504.1 GCA_001640045.1 Candidatus Thiomargarita nelsonii
TTTTGACATTTTGGTGCGCTATCCACTGGAATCTCGCAACACGAGAGAGGCTATCGAAAAAATTATCATACAATCTGACAATGGTATCCGGGTGCCGCTGATTGAATTAGTTCAGATTGAAGAAATTGTCGGCTCTCGGCAAATCACCCGTGAAAATAATCAGCGTTTTATCACTATTCAAGCTAACGTGCTTGGGCGCGACATTGGCTCCTTTGTCGAGGAGGCACAACAAGCGATTGGGGCGAAAATCACGCTGCCCGCCGGTTATTTGGTGACTTGGGGTGGACAATTCCGTTTACAACAGGAAGCTAATAAACGCTTAGCGGTAGTGGTACCCATAACTTTGCTGATGATTTTTTTATTGCTTTTTTCTAGCTTCAATTCGCTGAAAAACGCGCTGTTAATTTTTTTCAATATTCCCTTAGCCCTGGTGGGCGGTGTTGTGGCACTGTGGATAGCGGGAGAAAATTTGTCGGTTCCGTCATCGGTGGGCTTTATCGCTTTATTTGGGATTGCTTTGGGTAATGGCATGGTACTGGTAAGCTATTTAAATCAATTGGTTTCTGAAGGTTTCGGGGTAGATGAGGCTGCGATTAAAGGGGCTTGCCAGCGTATTCGCCCGGTGCTGATGACGGCTTTGACAACGGCATTAGGTTTATTGCCATTGTTGTATTCAACGGGTACTGGTAGCGAAGTGCAACGCCCATTAGCTACGGTTGTTCTGGGCGGATTAATGACTTCGACGGTGTTGACTTTGTTGGTGATTCCGGCTTTGTATAAATGGTTTGCTGTCGAGAATGATGAATCACACTAAACTTCAGTTTAATTTCAAAAACAAGGAGATACTTATGAAAAAGCACCTTTTTTCTCTATTGCCAATTGGCTTGCTTTTGTCAAGTTGTGCGACTACTCCTAGCCGTAATACCTCACAAGTGGTGACGACGAGACAATTGGTTGAAAATACTTATCAGATTGAAACGATTGCTTCAGCATACGCCTATCCCACTGCTATTGAGGTGATACCCGTTGAAAACGGGTTGCAGATCAAGGGAAAAGTCACACATCACATACATAAGCCCATACGCACTCGTGGTCATGTGGATATTGAACTCGTGAGTGCCGATGATCAGATTATCAAGCGGGTTAGCGTACCGTTCCAACATCAATCGGGACGTCCTGATCGTGGGCACAATCCTTCTTTTTCTGTGTTCATTGATGATACTGTGTCCAAGGACTACCGTATTCGAGTTCGACACAATATTGGTACTGGGGATCATCAATAAGGAAACAAAACTACAAGGATGTTATATAAGCAGGGATAAACCGAACCATTATCGATAGAGCCAATAATTATTTAAATGATTGTAAATATTTAGGTTTATCCTTGCTTATCTAAAATAGGTTGTCGTTATTTATCTAGTGCCGGAGGGCGGAAGTTTGATAAACACTTACTTCGTATCTGTATCACCCAAACTCCTCTCAGCTCCAAAAAATATTTTGAAAAAATAGGATTTTTCATGGCGAGCCAAGCTCCAAAAACGGTGCCCCATTCATAGTTCACTGCCATTCAGTTAACGAGTACAGCTAATGACAGAGAAAGCTTCCTATCATACATGCTATTTTCAAGCTTAATGGCATTCAAGCCTCAGCCTGTGCCTCCTCTAAACAAGCCTTCAACTGTTTAGCCGTCGTCTGAACCTGTTCCCCAAGATAAGAAGAATGATCTCCTGGTAGCTTATAAATTTCCAAACCGCCAACAGCCAAAGTCTCCCACCCTAATGTAGAATTCTTCTCATAATTAGCCTCTGTCGCCAGTAGAACCATGCGACCAGGATAGGGTTTCGGCCGGTAGCGCCTTAGCGTTTTTTGATAATTAATTTTAACCTGCTGGATTCGGTGATCCGAAGGTACGCTATTGAGGTGAAACTTAGCAATAAGCCTCCACATCGCTTGTTTCGCTTTGTCAAAAAGGTAGGGTAACCGCTCATGAGGCTCAAGTTCTAAGAGTGTCTTCCAGTTCTGCCTGATTTGGCGTATTTTTAAAATTCTATAAACTAGGTAAGTCACATAATCGTTTCCACTTAGATACACCGTATCTAGCAACAGCAATAAACCCACTTGATGGCCTTGTGCTTGGAGCTGTTGAGCCATTTCAAAGGCCACTAATCCGCCAATGCACTCGCCTCCCAACAGGTAGGGGCCCTTCGGTTGAAAGGCCCGTATTTCTTTGAGGTATTCAGTGGCCATCGTTTCAACTTGGGTATGAGGCACCTGTTCTCCGTCCAAGCCATGGGCTTGTAACCCATAAACGGGTTGCTCATGACCCAATAGATACACTAACTTGGCATAAACCATAAATTCACCTTCGCTGCCTCCACCTCCAGGCACAAGAAAAAAAGGTATCTTTCCGCCATTCGGCTGGATGGGCACAAGAAAAGACCAGTGCTTTGCTTCTGCATGATGCGGTAGCATTTGAGCCTGAGACTCAGTTTCAATGCACTTAGCCAGTTCAGCTATGGTAGGGAATTCAAACAGGCGGCGCAAAGGTAGCTCTATTTGAAAAACCTTTCGTACTTGTTCAATGAGACGCGCTGCAAACAAAGAATGCCCCCCAATGTCAAAAAAATTGTCATGTATATTAATTTGGGTAGCACCGTACTGGAGCGATTCAATACCTAGTATATCAGCCCAAATTCGTGCCAGCATCTCTTCGGTCAGAGTACGGGGTGTAACAAATGTACCTTCTAGCTTGG
>LUTY01002505.1 GCA_001640045.1 Candidatus Thiomargarita nelsonii
ATATTGCCAAGTTTAACGATTTAATAAAGGATAAGTCAAAACTAAAGGTCTCAGACTAACAATGCACCGGCCCGCCCCGGTCCACAAGACCTGTCAGGGTATCCGGCTTGCTCTGAATAATCTCCGTGCCTTCCAGAAAGAGCACAGAAGCATATAGTCGATCCGGTGCGCCAGCACGTCAATTCCATATCTTAGTACAACTAATTGATAAATAAACGAAAACGACCTTTGACAAAATAATCCAATTCGTTTATTTCCTAATTAGTTGTACTAATGTCTTTTTGATCTTGGGCTCGCGCCCGTTCAAAATTAATGCCATTAAGTGCCGCGCAGAGAATGGATAGCCCACTACTCTAGTCAAAAATATTGAATGTTTTCATTCGTTGTGGCACATTAGTTTTTTTACTATAATTTACAACGACCTGCGAGGTATTGTTCTCCTCGTAGGTCTGATTTTTATGCGGCACGATATGGCATTGGTCCAGCACAAGCTCGTCCAAGATAAATCTTGGACTCCAAAATAACAGAGTTTTGTTATTTATCGACGGGTTTTGGCAAGCAATCTCAAGATTTCCAGGTAAAGCCAGACTAGAGTGACAAGCAAACCAAATGCCGAGTACCATTCCATATACTTAGGCGCACCATTTTCTGCACCTTGTACGATAAAATCAAAATCAAGGACCAGATTAAAAGCCGCGATAGCGACTACAAAAAGACTAAAAGCAATCCCAAAAAAACCACCTTCATGAATAAATGGTATGCTTAAACCGATAAAACGCAGCACCAAATCCAAAATGTAGATAAGGCAAATCGCCCCCGTGGCAGCGACAATACCCAATTTGAAATTTTCAGTCACTTTAATCAGCCCTGATTTATAGGCCAATAGTAGCACCAATAAGGTTCCGAAGGTAAGACTAACGGCTTGTATAACTATACCCGGATATGCGGCTTCAAAAATCGCCGAGATACCGCCTATAGCAAGCCCTTCTAATAAGGCATATATTGGAGAAGTGATTGGTGACCAAGTTTTTTTAAATATAGTCACCAGTGCAACAATAAATCCACCAATTGTACCTATCCAAAGGTAAGGAAGAACAGCATTGATGTCCTGAGTTGTATAAAATAGATCCCAAGCCCAAGCCGATGTTATCAAAAGTAATGCCAAAAGCATTGCGGTTTTGTTAACCGCACCATTGATTGTCATCCTATCGCTTGATTCTGGAAGTCCTTCAAAGGTTTTTGCTGATAATGCTGGGTTTCCAGTTCTCATTTTGTTCACCTTTTCAAGTATAAAAGGAGTCCAAGATTTATCTTGGACGTCCAAGATAAATCTTGGACTCCTATAAATACTATAGCTTATTCAGTCGTTTGAGCAAGTGCCATTTTGCGTTCTTCAAGCCGATCAACTACCAATTGAATATGCATACGAAGGGCATAAAATTCGCCCATGTAGGACAGTGGAACAGAGACTTGATCAATAATTTCATGTTGAAGCGCTTTCATTTGCTCTATTTCTTTTTCAATAACTGACAAGTCAGAAAGTTTCTTAACTTTCTGATCTATTTCAGATAATTTTGAATACCAGCGAAAAATCTTAAAACGAACGCCAAACTGATAGAGCGGAAAAGCACCCTTTAACAGCGGAAACATCACCGCCAGAAGCGGTATCAGCAAAATTTTTAAGCGATCCAGCGTCGTTGCTACCCAAAAGGGGAAAATTCGTTGTAGCCAAGAGGGTCCATTTTCCAAATAATAGCTGGCATCCTGATTCATCGAAAATTCAACAAATCGTTCAGAGGGAAATTGACCGGGTTTTTCAAAAATGCCACCTGTCTTATGGACTTCAATCATTTTCATCAAAAACAGATAAACAAGATTAGGGTCTAAATCTTCACGGGCTACCAGACTCGCCGTTGTCGCCAATAATATTTTGTCTTCCTGGGGAATATTGTTCTCCAAATCAATCATGCCTTCTCCAAGTTTGACACTGGTTAAAAAGGGATAGTGGCTGCTGTAAGCTAAGTCACGCTTAAAACTCATGAGATCAACGCCCTGATTATGGAGCAGTTCGGGAATGATACTAGCGGTTGGAGACATGACAAAAAAGGCGGCATCAATTTCTCCTGCCATTAACTGTTGTGCAGCCTCCTTTGAAGACAAGGCTAAAAAGGTCGTATTGTCTTGAGTGACTTGGTTATCTTGTAACAATTGAAAAGCCACGGGTCGCGTACCGCTACCTTCTTCACCTATTGCAACACGTTTGCCACGTAGTTCAAAAAGATATTCAAGCGGCAGGTTTTTACGATGAAAAACCCACAAGGCCTCATAAAAAAGGCTGCCTAAAGATTGTAGCCCTTCATTAGGGACACTGTTGCCCGTACCCCCTTGAACAAGTCCAAGCGATACTTCTCCAGATTTGAGCCGTTTCAGGACTTCAATTGAGCCGGCTGTTGCTTGAATATCCAATTTAAATCCTTCATCTGCAAGACGCTTTTGGTACTCTAAGCCAAAGGTGTGATAACCACCGCCCACTCTACCTGTGGCAATGCTACCCTCTTTAGGGGGGGCTGGCTCAACAAATTGGTAGGCGATAATCATACTTAATAGGATTATAAGAATAATCGGTATCGTAACTTTGCAAGAGTCGCATTTCATGGGCGGTATAGCTCCTTTTTTTGTTATGTAAAAATGATAATTTTACTAAAACCTCTGAAGTTTTCAATATAGTCATCCAGATAAATTTTAGCCCAAA
>LUTY01002506.1 GCA_001640045.1 Candidatus Thiomargarita nelsonii
GGGATTGCCCCTACGTGATATGCCATTTTTGTAGGGGCAATCCTTTATGGTTGCCCGGCACGAAATGGCATTGGGTTTGCAACCCCGTCCGTAACGTTTTAGAGCTGAAACGTTGTCCCGTAGGGAACTTACAATAAATTTTTACTATTGGTATTTTATTTAATCACAGCGACAGAATTTAAATAGAGAAACTCGCTTTTATGGTGCGAAATGTAGGCTCAATGGCGGATATATAAAATCATCATGCAATACGCAGAACTCATTCAATTTGAAAATTTAGAGCCCGTTATTCAACTCCGTCATGCCGATCTCTCGGCTAAACGCTTAATCACAACTTACGTCATTTCAGACGAAATGGCGGCTAAGTTGACTCACTTAATCTTTGAACAATTGCGTTTTGACCAAATGACTAAAAGAGGCTTATTTATCGTTGGTAACTATGGCACCGGTAAATCTCATCTGATGGCTGTCATTTCCAGTATCGCGGAAAATGCCGATTTGGTCAAATATTTGAGCCATCAAAAAGTGGCTAAAGCCGCGCATATTGCTGGAAAATTTCTTCTCATGCTCCACCAATGCCGATTTATTTTGCAAAGCCAAACGATGCTTTCAAAAAACACAGGAAAACAAATTGACAAAAGCACAAAAAACCCATATTGAAATCATGGATACCACATTAAGAGACGGAGAGCAAATGCAGAATGTCTCTTACACACCGGAGGAAAAATTAACGATTTCGAAGATTTTGCTAACCGAAGTCAAAGTTGATCGCTTAGAAGTCACATCTGCCAGAGTCTCAGAAGGCGAAAAAAACGCGGTTATAAAAATGTTAGAATGGGCAAAATCTGCTAATCTGGTTAACAGATTTGAAATTTTGAGTTTTGTTGACAAGAATAAGTCGGTTGACTGGGCAAAATCCGTTGGTATTAAACGACTCAATTTGTTGACAAAAGGCTCGTATAAACATTGTACCGAGCAACTGAGAAAAAAACCAGAGCAACATGCACAAGATATTCGAGAAACCGTGCTTTATGCTGCCGAAAATGAGATTGAAGTCAATATTTATTTGGAAGATTTTTCCAATGGCATAAAAACATCTCCCGACTATGTTTATTACTTGATTGATGAATTATTAACCCTGCCGGTTAAAAGAATTTTATTACCCGATACCTTGGGCATTTTTAATCCTTTTGACACTTATGAATATATCTCTACAATCGTCAATAAATATCCGGGGGTACATTTTGATTTTCATACCCACAATGATTATGGACTGGCGACGGCGAATGCACTCGCGGCTGTCAAAGCGGGGATAAAAGGCATTCATGCGACAGTCAATGGAATGGGAGAACGGGCTGGGAATGCGCCATTAGATGAAGTGGTGGTGGGCATTAAGGATTTTTTATCCGTCACCTGTAATGTGGATGAAAAGAAACTCCACAAAATCTCACGCACAATTGAAATATTTTCTGGGCAACGGATGGCAAATAATAAACCCATCTATGGCAAAAATGTCTTTACCCAAACGGCGGGCATTCATGCCGATGGCGATAAAAAAGGCAACTTATATGGCAACAGATTGGTGCCAGAACGTTTTTCTAGAAAAAGAAAATATGCCCTTGGCAAGCTATCTGGTAAAGCCAACTTAGAAATGAGTTTAAAAGAACTCTCAATTGAACTGCCTGAAGACAAAAAGAAAGTTCTGTTACAGAAAATTATTGAATTGGGCGACAAAAAAGAAGTCGTTACCACCGAAGACTTGCCTTATTTAATCCGCGACATTTTTGAAACGCCTCAAACTCACCCGTTTCAATTGCTGCACTGTTCCATCAATTCGACTTATGAACTGAAAGCAGTAGCGGCACTACAATGTGCTTATCAAGGCAAAAAAATGGAAGCTGATGCACACGGCGATGGTGGCTATGATGCCTTTATGAATGCGCTGCGAGAAATATTAAAGCAATTCCAGATTCCGATACCAGAATTAGTGGATTATGAAGTCACCATCCCGCCGGGTGGCAAAACCGACGCATTGGTTCAAGCAACGATCACTTGGCAATTACCAAAAAAGGAGCAACAAAGCTCGATTACAACAAGGGGCATTAATCCTGATCAAAATATGGCGGCGATTGAGGCGACAGTTAAAATGATTAATTTGATTATTTCTCAGTCAGCTTAATTTGTTAGATTATCGTCAATTTAAATAGGGTGGATCTATGCAGGACGGGGTTTGCAACCCAATGCCATATCGTGGCGGGCAACCACAAGGGATTGCCCCTACGTGATATGCCATTTTTGTAGGAGCAATCCTTTATGGTTGCCCGCCACGATATGGCATTGAAGCCACGCCCGTACCTTGGTTAGATAATCGCAGGTTTGAATGGGTATCGTAATCGGAGGTGGACTCCAACGAACAGTCACTATTTCAAAGCGCGGTGTATCATTTGCATGACGCTTTGATTTGCCTTGATTGGAATAATCGAAATGTTTGGGTTTTTCTTGTTGAATACCCTAAAAACTTCATCCGCGAATGCTTGTCCAATACTATTAACCTTATCAAAATCGAAAATAACCGTTTTAAAGCAGTCGATCCTAGCCAATAATCGTTTTGCCTGTGAACGTGAGATTAATTTTTCATCTCCATATTGAGCCAAACGAACTGGAACGATGGTTTTGGTAAATCCATAATCATCATCTACTGTAAAATCGTCAAATATTTCTTTTGCGGTTCGAGTCGTGTGATTATTT
>LUTY01002507.1 GCA_001640045.1 Candidatus Thiomargarita nelsonii
GAGCAAGAGCACCGTAGACGATGCCTTCTGCCACAGATTTTTTGCCGTTTTTCATGACAATATTAATGAATTTGGCAATCGTTTCGTCTCCGTATTTTGGGTCAGGTAGGATGACACGTTTAGCTATAATTCTTTTTCTTGGCATTTTGTTGTTCCGGTTTGCTTAAGTTTTGGGTCTTTTTGCTCCATATTTGGAGCGGCCTTGTCGTCTATCATTAACCCCGGAGGTGTCTAGTGAGCCGCGCACGGTGTGGTAGCGAACGCCGGGTAGATCTTTGACGCGCCCGCCCCGTATGAGTACGACGGAGTGTTCTTGTAGATTATGCCCTTCTCCACCAATGTAGGTGGTAACTTCCATGCCGTTGGTGAGTCGTACACGAGCGACTTTACGCATGGCAGAGTTAGGTTTTTTGGGGGTTGTGGTGTACACGCGAGTGCATACGCCACGGCGTTGGGGGCAGCTTTCTAGTGCGGGTGTGGTGCTTTTAGTTTTTTGGCGTTTGCGTGGTTGACGCACCAACTGGTTGATTGTTGCCATAATAGTTTTCTATAAAAAATATTTGTATTAACAGTAAGTTATAATATAATTGTGTTTAGTGTTTGAAATTTTTTGTGTTACAATGTAAATTCATTTATAGAATATTTTTATTTAATTTATAGGCCAGCAATTTTCACGACAGAGTTGTGGGATTCGCAGGCAGGTCGAATGGACTTTTAGGGTCTATTTAAATAAAAGAAAGCTGGCATCTCTAGGAGGTGCCAGCTTTTTTAAAGGCGCGATATTCTCGCGTTAGGAAATTGGCGCGCCCGGAGAGATTCGAACTCCCGACCGCCTGGTTCGTAGCCAGGTACTCTAATCCAACTGAGCTACGGGCGCATTATTTCGTGGCGGAGAGAGAGGGATTCGAACCCTCGATAGGGGTCAACCTATACTCCCTTAGCAGGGGAGCGCCTTCAGCCACTCGGCCATCTCTCCGATTTTTGGTCAAATTTAATGGTGAGGGATTATACACAGCTTGCAAAAAAAAAACAAACTTTTTTTTGTCCATGATTTATCTTGGATAAAAAAAAGTTGTCGGATTGTACTAAAAAGTCGGGCTCAGGAGTGCTAGGCGTACCTTGCACAAAACTCTTAACTTAAATTACATTAATAGCATTATAAACATTTTGATAAAACAATGTCTGCAAAAACTCTATATGACAAATTATGGGATGCCCATGTTGTGCGGGCTGAGAAAGATGATGCCGCTTTACTTTACATTGATTTTCATCTCATTCACGAAGTGACCTCTCCTCAAGCCTTTGAAGGTCTGCGTTTAGCCAATCGTCAGCCATGGCGCGTTTCTGCAAATTTTGCGGTGCCTGATCATAATGTACCGACAACAGCCCGTGACGGGGGAGTAACAGATATTGTTGATCCGGTGTCACGTTTACAGGTTGAAACCTTAAATCAAAATTGTCAGGACTATGGTATCAGGGAATTTAGCATGAATGATCCCCGCCAAGGCATTGTACATGTGATAGGTCCTGAGCAAGGCGCAACTTTACCCGGTATGACTATCGTATGTGGGGATTCGCATACTTCAACGCATGGTGCTTTTGGTGCTTTAGCCTTTGGGATTGGCACCTCTCAAGTGGAGCAAGTCTTAGCCACCCAATGTTTGGTGCAGAAAAAATCTAAAAATATGTTGATCAGTGTTGATGGTGAAATCGGCTCTGGTGTTACGGCTAAAGATGTTGTTCTTTATATTATTGGTGAGATAGGCACGGCGGGTGGTACGGGCTATGCGATTGAGTTTGGGGGATCTGGGATTGTGGCTTTATCAATGGAAGGTCGCATGACGGTTTGCAATATGGCTATTGAAGCCGGCGCACGGGCGGGGATAATTGCGGTGGATGATAAAACCATTGAATATGTGCGTGGGCGAGCCAATGCGCCGCGTGAGGATTTGTGGCCACAAGCTGAAGTCGCTTGGCGCGATTTACATAGTGATGCTGATGCTCAGTTTGATCGTGTGGTGCATATTGACGCGACTCGCATTAATCCACAAGTGACTTATGGTACGTCGCCAGAAATGGTTGTGCCAATTGATGCGGTGGTGCCTAATCCTGATGATGTAAACGATGCTACCAAAGCCGAAGGTATGCGCCGCGCTTTAAAGTATATGAATTTAGAGGCGGGTACGCCTATTAGTGAGATTAGTGTTGATAAAATTTTTATCGGTTCGTGTACTAATTCGCGTATTGAAGATTTACGGGCAGCGGCAGAAGTCGTTAAAAATCGCAAAATCGCGCCTAATATTAAACAGGCTTTGGTGGTGCCGGGTTCAGGCTTGGTTAAAGTACAAGCGGAGCAAGAAGGCTTGGACAAAATTTTCTCTGAGGCGGGATTTGAGTGGCGAGCCCCGGGCTGTTCTATGTGTCTCGCTATGAATGCTGATCGCTTAGAGGCAGGTGAACGTTTGCGTGCTGAGTCTGTTAGCCAGCGCATTGCTAGGGTTGTCCGACGCGCTGGGCGGACTTCTACCGGAACTTGGTAAGTTGAGCCACCGACTCTGCGAGATTTGACTTCAACAATGGGACGTAAGTTGTCTAAGGCTTTGCCAAAGATGTCTACTGCTTCTTGCTCTTTCTTTTTTTCTGCAATACGAGCAAGAGCACCGTAGACGATGCCTTCTGCCACAGATTTTTTGCCGTTTTTCATGACAATATTAATGAATTTGGCAATCGTTTCGTCTCCGTAT
>LUTY01002518.1 GCA_001640045.1 Candidatus Thiomargarita nelsonii
GTGAGCACGACTTCAAGCGTCCGATTGCCAAAGCAGGTTTGCAACTTGATCTGCAACGTAAAAACGTCTTAGATGGTGCTGCAAACCCGGCAGAACTGGTAGGAAAACATCTCTTTATAACGCTTTTGGGGGAGTTAATCATTTCAACGGATTACGAGAGCGAGTCAGGTTAGCTATCAACTGAGTTAATCTCAGTATTGTATTGATATTCCCTATTTATAAAGAGATATGAGGGTTTGGTAGTGTCCCTTAACTGCCTTGATGATTGATGTCAGGGTCTGGACAATAAATATTCAAGTTGAAGAAGTTTATCAATAAATGGTGCCGGAACCCGATATGAAAGAAGTTCAGAAGTACTCCAAATGTGATCAGTAATACCAGCCGCCATGGCAGGTGTTCTCTGTTGCCAACGTCGACGAGAACCTGTCCCAAGTGTTGGTTCCGAATTAAGAAGTTCTTTGCATAAACTTTGATGTGGAAGCACTAAATGATAGTAAGCCATAGAAAGCCATAATTGCTTTTCGAACCAAGACAACTTTTTAGAAAAACCATTAGAACGTCTGGTAAGTCTTCGATTAGCTTGACGCTGAGTCAGATTATCACGTTCAACAAAACTGGTGTTAACAGTGCTACTCACAGGAGATTCTGCTAATAGAGAAGAAAGCTTTTTTTCATCACCAAAAACAATTTTTTTCTTGACTTCAACAATTCTTCTATTTTGACGAACTTTCACAACTTGAGTATAAACCAATTCTGAAGGCGGAATTCGTATGCGCTTTGGTAAGCGTCCACGACTACCTTTTCGTGGAGGTTGATACCACCTTCCATAAGTGTGCAATAGAGCCGTTCGATATTCAGAAAACTGATCACTGGTAAAAAATGGAATATGTGCATCAGTGATATGAGCAACTCGATCAAGCAACAAATTGGCATTTTCCTGGGTACGCTTTCCAATAACGAAAGCTAAAACCACCCGCCAAACAGGTGCAAAAGCAAGCCATACCCAAGCATCACCATATGATTCATGATAGAGCTTTGCAGAAAGTAAATTTCGTTCCTTGGTATGTACAAAACTCCATAGTTCATCTAATTGACATTCTGTTACCTTAAAATTGTTCCAGTGGTATAGCATTACCAGACGACAGTGTTGTGCCGCCCGATGAAGCCAATTGCAAGTGGTATCCTTGTCAACTTGGACAATTCTGGCTGTTGCACGAATTGAATTTCCTTCAGCAAGTGCTCTTACTGCTGTTTCAAATAAAGTGACTTCAGCTTCTAAATCATAGTATGCTGTACCGTATCTCAAAGAAACACTGCTTCCACAAGTTTTACATAGAGCTTGTTTCTGACCATGACTTGAACCATTTTTTCTCATATTTCCTTCGTAAAAGGGAATTCCATAGTAACAACAAGAACGATTAACACAATAAAGCGTTTCCCAGTTCATTAGTGGTACCTCTCGTGAACAATGATATGTTCAGTTGAGAATGCCACATATATGAGTTATTGAATAATTTTAAGTACTGAACCCTTCGGTTATCGGAGATTTTGGAGTCCAAAGCGGCAGCGTAGGGACAAGCCCCTACGCTGCCGCTTTGGACTCCGAAATACCTTAAAATTCATGGTTCGGTACTTACCAAGGCAGTTGAGGGACAACACCAACTTATCCGACAACATACCTATTTAAGATACTCAATATCAAACTTTGATTGGACGTTAATATCAAACTCTGATTGGACGTCACAATCAGAAATATAATTATATATATGACTAATTGTGTTGATCCTTTCAAAATATAACGGTTTTGCTTGTGTAGTAGAACTATAGGGAAAGTAAAACTCGTGTTCATCATTAAGCCTATGTAAATTATTGACCAGAGCAACACTATAATCACTAAAAGACCCTTTACACCGATTAGGGTAACTACGATAAGTGTTATAGTATTGAACAATATTATTACAGCTGATAGTTCCTAAATCTATCTCCGCAAATTGTTGCACTTCTAGACTCATGTCTGCTTTTGCACCATAATAATAAGTTACTGAGAATGTACACTGTGTTGTGTACCACTCCATGATATGTTCAACAGCGGTATCTTTGTTGAAATTTTCATACCAAGTCAAATATTTACCATTATAGACTAACTTGAACACCCGATCATTACAGGTTGTCCAAGAATCTTTACAATAGTCTTTGCCAACATTTCCAAATGAGAATATGCTAGACAAATCATGCTGGTTAATATCTACGCTATGATGTAACCCGCTAGCTGGCGCAGAATATGACCATCCTGTTAATGATGGTGTAAACACTGCAACCACATTAATAGTAGCGGCTAGCACAGAGCTTATAGCAAAAGGCCCACTTCCAAGAGCCAAATACTTTAGATACTTCTTCTTCGGAAAATTGAAGATATGAGAGTATCTATGTAGTATGTAATACATGGTTTTAAGAAAGCTAGAGCTAGAAACTTGGCCTTTAGTATCACTCCCGGCCTCCGTTGCAACATGTCTCGCTTCTTGCCCTACATCACTTACAACATGTCTAAGATAATGACTCATTTTTGCCTCATAGATGCGTTTTTGGATGTTCATAACCGTTCGTATGTTTTTTTTCCAGTCGATGGACTGCCACGAGTCGCTATTCCCAGGTTGTTCGCCTGGTAACAATAACTACCCCAGCCCACTCAAGACCTTTCAATCGTAATCGTCACGTAATTACCAAATCAACTTGAAAAAGTTACCAAATCAAATTATTTATTCGCTCGCAAATCAGATTAGGAGAAAAAAAAATGGCTTTCTTAGAATGGGATGAACGCTATAGTGTTGGTATCACCAGCCTGGATAATCACCACAAGAAAATCTTTGCTTTGGCCAATCAACTTTATGATGCTGCCTTGATAGAAAGGAAAGCAAAAGAGATCGTTTTTCCTATCATTGAAGAATTAATTGATTATACTCAGTATCATTTTCATGAAGAAGAAAACTTGATGGAAAGTGCTAACTATGTTGAATTGGCAGCTCATAGAGCGGAACATAACAAGTTCATTTTAAAATTGAATCAAATAAAAGAAGATGCCCACAGCGGAAAACTTGTTTCTGTCAATATCGAACTTTCAAAAACCGTTTTCGAGTGGCTAGCGAACCATACTTAAAATCCCTTGGGCAAAAGTAGCAATTTATTTGCCCACTAGGCCCAATGACCACATGACAAGTGCCAACTTTTATAACTCAAGCTACGGCAATTTGCACGGGGGGTTGACACTTATCTCAGTCATGTGGTCATTGGGCCGGGACTACCAATTTCTAAGCAAAATTCATTGCAACCTCCCCACCAAATTAGTCACCCGCCCAACCACCCTCTGACTATGCACCGCCATCCCCAACGCCTTTACCTCCCCAATAACCACCACCAAAGACCTACCTCTTGTCACCCCAGTATACAACAAATTACGCCTCAACAACATATAATGCTGCATCGCCACCGGAATCACCACCGCCGGATACTCCGAACCCTGAGAACGATGAATCGTTATCACATACGCCAAAGACAACTCATCCAACTCCCCCACCTCATAACTCACCAAACGACCATCAAAACGCACAACAACCCAACCCTCCTCAACACTTATCTCCTCAATAAAACCAATATCCCCATTAAAAACCTCCTTCCCATAATCATTCACATTTTGAATCACCTTATCCCCCGGAGAAAACGTCCAACCAAAGCGCGTGATCTTAGGTTCCGCCTTACCATTCAAAGCCACCTGCAAACGAGCATTTAACGACCGCGTTCCCAAACCCCCCCGTTGCATAGGCGTTAAAACCTGAATATCCCGAATCGGATCAAAACCAAAACGTTTCGGTATCAGATTGATAACGACATGAAAAAGCTTAGTTTTCTTCCATTGGTTATTTTTAGGTTTATAGCTACAACAAATACAGGGATAAGTTGGTTGAGATTGGGCTTAATTGAAGTGGCCTTGATGGTCACGCAGCGAGGGGCAATCTTCAAATTGAATAAGTTACCAATTCAACTTGAATAAGTTACCGAATCAAATTACTTAATTTCATGCCTAACATTCTCTACCACGTCAAGCGCGGCGTAGTCAAAAACCACATCCGGCACTTATGGGAGAGCTTTATGCCAAGTGCCTTTGTCATGCTTTGGGGTGGATTGGGGAGGGTTGATCGAGATTGAACCAACGCACCTATTGAAAATGTCCCACAACTAATTATAATAACAACCTTTGATTCTGTCGCACAATCTAAAGATCAAAAAAATGCTACTCAAAAAAATTACCCCCAAATGGGTGTAAATGGGTGTATAATTGGCAACCATGATAAAAACAAACCACCTACAAATCAGCCCAGACACACTCAACATCATCGCCCAAATTGACGAATTCAAAGGCGCATGGCGAGCTTTAGGCACCCTCGCGCCTGAACGCCTAACAGCACTACGGCAGATAGCAACCATCGAAAGCATAGGCTCATCAACCCGTATCGAAGGCAGCAAACTCTCTGATCGCGAAATTGAACAACTCCTATCCAACCTAAAAATCAAAACATTTAACACCCGAGACGAACAAGAAGTAGCCGGCTATGCAGAAGTCATGGAACTCATCTTCCAATCCTGGGAAAACATCCCACTAACCGAAAACCACATCAAACAACTACATCGCGATCTCCTTATTTACAGCCAAAAAGATGAACGCCATCGTGGTGAATACAAAACCTCCCCTAACAGCGTCGCAGCCTTTGATGAAAACGGCAAAAAAATCGGAATAATCTTTGAAACCGCAACACCGTTTGAAACGCCAAGACTAATGACAGAACTCATAAACTGGCACAATCAAACTCATGCTGAAAAAATACTTCATCCCCTATTGATCATCGGAATTTTTATCGTAATTTTCTTAGAAATTCACCCATTTCAAGATGGAAATGGACGCTTAAGTCGTATTTTGACCACCTTACTTTTACTACAAACCGGCTATGCCTATGTACCCTACAGCTCATTAGAAAGCGTGATTGAACAAAATAAAGAAGGCTACTATCTCGCACTACGTCAAACACAAGGCACTATTCGTACTAACCAACCCAATTGGCAACCTTGGCTCAAATTCTTTCTGCGAGCCTTGCAGCAACAGATGAAAAACTTAGCCAAAAAAGTTGAACGTGAAAAAATTATTTTATCAGTTTTACCTGAACTCTCTGTGCAGATACTTGACTATGCTCGCGAACATGGACGGGTAACAATTGGAGATATGATCAAACTCACAGGCACCAGTCGCAACACCTTAAAACAACATTTCCGTCAGTTGACTCAAAAAGGACATTTAGTTATGCATGGGAATGGTCGTGGAGCCTGGTATTCTCTGACAAGCCTTTAGACACTGAAAAGTCACCCGTTCCAAAACTAAGTCACCCGTTCCAAAACTATTTTTTGCATTTATATGAACATCGACAAAAAATCGCTAAACAAGCTCCTCCATGAGACGCTTTCAACTCAATAT
>LUTY01002509.1 GCA_001640045.1 Candidatus Thiomargarita nelsonii
ATTTTTCAATCTGTTGCACTAGGGCATCATAGTTGTTCGTTGTTCTATCTTGTGCGGGATTACAACGCGCATAAAATAAGTCTAATAATGTTTCGGCAATGGTAGGATTATTGACCAAAGCTTGTTCAACATATTTTTGACTAAAGCTGCCACCGGTTTGTCGCAAATATTTCCAATAAGCGCGGAAGATAAGGATTTCGCGCCAAGTCAACTGGGCACGTAATGCGAGGCGATTAAAGCCATCATTTTCAATTTCGCCGCGCCATAGGCGCACAAAAACGTCTTGAAAAAGGGCTTTGATTTGGCTGATGTTCAAGGATTGTTCGTCGTGTAGCAGACCAAATTCTTGAATCCAGATGGCTGGTTTTCCCGTTACTTCATAAGCGCGTTCGCTGATTACTTTGACACCCATGTTTTCTAACAGGGGTAAAACTTGAGAAAGGGGAATATGGTTTTGGGCATGAAATAATTTAAAGTGAAGCGAGTTATCAAGGGCTTCGATAGGACGATAGAGGTTCATGCCTAATTGACCTGTTTCTATCACTTTTTCTATTTTTTCAATGTCATAAACCGCAGAAGTGGCAGAAAAGTCTTCTCGATAGGCGACTGGAAAGGCTTTTTCATAGCGGCTCAATAAATGTGTGCCATGTTCTTCACCATTGTGTTCAAGTAGGGCATCATGTAAGACATCTTGCCATTCGCGTGTGACTTCAATGAGTTTATTTTCTATTTCTTTGAAGTCGCAATCAATACAAGTGCCGGTTGGGGTGTAGACGATAAAGTGTATTTGTGCTAGAACGGATTCTGATAGCCAGACATTAAATTCAATACGAGTCCCTCCAAAGGCTTCGAGTAGCACTGTTTCCATGCGTTGACGCATTTCAGTGTCATAACGTTCACGCTGTATATAAACAAGGCAGGAAAAAAAACGCCCATAAGTATCAGCTCGCACAAATAGGCGAATGGGTTGTTGACGTTCTTGCAATTGCAAAATGCCCATGGCGGTTTGCTGCAAAGTTTCTGGCTCGATTTGGAAAAGTTCATCACGCGGATAACTTTCTAATATATAAAATAAGGCTTGGTGTTTATGACTGCCGTGTCGAAAACCGGCTTTTTCAAAAACAGATTTTATTTTGCGACGTATCAGTGGTATTTCGGCAGTGAGTTGGTGATAAGCGGCTGAAGTGTACAAGCCTAAAAAGCGCAGTTCTCCGGTGACAATGCCCTCATTGTTGATGCGTTTGATGCCAATATAATCCATACGGGCGGGGCGGTGTATGTTTGAACGCGCTTTGGTTTTGTTGAGTAATAAGAGATGGGGTTGATATGCTAGTTTGCGTAATTCTAAGGGCAGTTGGGCAAAACTGTTTGAAATTTCTCTGGTTTTGCCTTTGTCACGCAAAATGCCCAATCCGGTGCCAGGTATTCGATATAAGCCCACTTTATCATTTTGACGCGACAAGTCATATTCTCGATAACCTAAAAAGGTAAAATGATTGGCTTGTAGCCAGCGCAGAAATTCACAAACTTCATTTATTTCGTCATTTTCAATGGTTTCAAGTGCTTGCAAGGCATCTTGCATTTTGTCCTGCATTTTTTGCCAATCATCGACTGCCAGGCGTAATTCGCCTAAGACGGTTTTTAATTCATGCGCTATGCTTTCTAAGGTAGCGGCTTCGGTTTGTTTATCGATTTCGATATGGATAATGGATTCGTAGTTGCCATTGCGGCGATATATGGGGGTTTCGTAAGGTAAGACTTGGCGTAATTGTCCTTGTTCGTCACGCTCCACTGGTATGACGGGATAGATAATCAGGTGTACTGTCAAGCCTTGTCGATTGAGTGCCATGCGTATGGTGTCAATTAAAAAGGGCATGTCTTTAATGAGAATGCTGACGATGGTATGGGGGGATTGCCAGCCTTCTTGTTCAAATTGGGGATTGTAGACGCGCACTTTGGTTTGGGTGTATTGACGGGCAAAGTGCCAATAGTCAACGGCTGCTCCGTATAAGTGAGTGATATTTTGGTGCATATCCTCTGGGGCAACGGCGTGATAGAAATGTTGAACAAAGTGTTTGATTTGTTGAGATTCTGTCTCTGGAAATTTGTCCTCAATCAGGGTGAGGAGTTTTTCAAGTAATTCTGCTGTTTTTGGGGTGTGTGTCATTTAAAATCTCCGGTTCGTATCACAATTGTAACTAACTACTCCGCCTCTCGTTCCCACGCTCTGCGCTCATCCTCTCGTTCCCACGCTCTGCGTGGGAATGCCTGTTGGCACCGCTCTGCGGGACGCGGAGCGTCCCTGAATGCATTCCCACGCAGAGCGTGGGAACGAGGACAAAGTAGAATTAATCTTCATCTATAACAATATTTCTCTTTTCAACTTCTGCTATAAATATTTTTAAGCTTGGGTTTTCTATGTACAATTTTATCAAAGTTTTATGCTTGCAGTATTTTTCAGAAATTTCTCTATAACTTTCAACATTCTTCTCACCTTTTTTGTTCTGAAGCCTAATTTTCATACCGCTTTTTTTGAGTTTTTCATCGACAGTATTGATGCAATTCACTATTTTAGCTTTACGCTTATCGCTGTAACAAAGCGGCAGCAACCAGCACTCAATAGAATGCACTGAGATGGCAAATATTATTTTGTCTTGATGTTTCTCATAAATCGCTTTGCCAATTAAGTCTATGAATTTGGCGACGACTTTTTCAATCAATTGTTCTGGACTCAGT
>LUTY01002510.1 GCA_001640045.1 Candidatus Thiomargarita nelsonii
CTTCTGGTTAGGCTATTTGCAGAATCATCCCGATTATTTTACTCAAGGTGAAACCTTAGATGAACTCAAAGAAAATTTAAAGGATATTTTTAAGGACATAGAAGCGGATTTGATTCCTCAGGTCAAAACTGTTGAAGAAATGGTTATTTCATGAAACGCAGAGATTTAATAATCAGAATAAAAAAAATGGGATGCGTCTTGATTCGGCATGGTGGAAACCATGATTGGTATCAAAATCCATTGACCGGTATTTGTCAGCCAGTGCCAAGACATCGTGAAGTTAATGATAAATTAGCTAAACATATTATTAAAATGCTGTCTTAATTATTCAGCCAAGGTAAAACCATGAACTGGCAACAAGTGTGTGAAGATAAAAGTCTGCGAGATTTACCCTTTAAAATAGAATTAAATAAATGGGGACAACTCATTATGAGTCCTGTTAAAGTAATTCACTCATTTTATCAGTCCAGAATTCAAAGTTTATTAGAAACTTTTTTGAAAACCGGACTGGCTATGCCAGAGTGCGCGATCCAAACCACAGATGGGGTAAAATCAGCAGATGTTGTTTGGGTGTCAGATACCAGAGCCGATATTATTTTAGAAGAAGATGCCGCTTCAATTGCACCTGAGATATGTGTTGAAGTGAAATCGGCTAGCAATACTCTTAAAGAAATGTTGGAAAAAAAAGACTTGTATTTAGACGCTGGAGCAGAAGAAGTATGGATTTGTGATAAAAAAGGTGAACTCTATTTTTACAATAGCCAAGGTAAAATAGACCATTCTGTGCGAGTACCTGATTTTCCTAAACAAATTAAACGTAGAGATTAAAAAAAATTTAAAAAAAATAAACTACAAGGATTTTATATAAGCATAATTTTGTATAATTGACTGACTTTTTATCCTTGCTTATATAAAATCCTTGTAGTTTTATATGATGTTAAAATGTTCAAATGATTGTACTTAACTATCGATCATCAGTTATTATCATACCGTAACCACAGTTTACATGGATAAAAAAGAATGGTAACAATTGAAATAGACGGCAAACCCTACCAAGCCGAAGCCGGTCAAATGCTGATTGAAATAACAGATGCCAACGGGATTGACATCCCCCGTTTCTGTTATCACAAAAAGCTATCGGTGGCTGCCAACTGCCGCATGTGCCTGGTAGATGTAGAAAAAGCGCCAAAACCCTTGCCCGCTTGTGCCACCCCCGTTATGGATGGCATGATCGTTAAGACGCGCTCAGAAAAAGCACTCATAGCCCAAAAAGCAGTGATGGAATTCCTACTCATCAACCATCCTTTGGACTGTCCCATTTGTGATCAGGGCGGTGAGTGTGAATTGCAAGATATGGCAATGGGTTATGGTAAAGATGCCTCGCGTTATAAAGAAGGCAAACGTGTTGTCTTTGATAAAAACTTAGGCCCCCTGATTGCCACCGAAATGACGCGCTGCATCCACTGTACCCGTTGTGTGCGTTTTAGCCAAGAAATTAGTGGCATTCAAGAAATGGGCGCACCTGGGCGAGGTGAACATACCAAAATCGGTACTTACATCGAAAAAAATATCAGCTCCGAATTATCGGGCAATATGATTGATTTATGTCCCGTTGGTGCCTTGACCTCTAAACCGTTCCGTTTTTCGGCACGCGCCTGGGAAATACAGCAAGCTGATACCATTGCCCCTCATGATGCTGTGGGTTCTAATATTCATCTACATATCCGCCGCAACCAAATCAGGCGAGTTGCGCCAAAAGAAAATGAGGCGGTTAATGAAGTTTGGATTTCTGATCGGGATCGCTTTAGCTATCAAGCTCTCACGGCTGAAGATCGCTTAACAAGCCCTATGATCAAAAAAGAGGGCACCTGGCAAAAAACCGATTGGGAACAAGCTTTAGCCTTTGCTGCCCAAGGGCTCAAAAAAGTGAAAGACGCAGATGGGAGTAGCTCAATCGGCGCCTTAGCCTCGCCCACGGCTACCGTGGAGGAACTGTATTTATTACAAAAACTTATGCGGGGCATCGGCAGCCAAAACATTGATCACCGTCTCCGTCAAGTCGATTTCAGCGACCAAGATGCTGCGCCGCTATTTCCCTATTTAGGCCAGGCTATTGCCGATTTGGAACAAAGCGATGCTGCTTTCGTGATTGGCTCGCATCTCCGCAAAGAGCAACCCTTGCTCAATCATCGCCTGCGCAACGGCTAAAGGAATTACTCAGATTGCCCAATCGATCAATCAAGAAGGCGGAATGCAAGCCGTCAATCTACGGGTTGCTGAGCAATACTTAAGCGAATTTGGTAAACTTGCCGAAACCAATAATACCATGATTATTCCTAGCAATTTAAGTGATGTGGCGGGCATGGTTGCAACGGCTAGCTCTGTTATTAAAGACATGAAGAGTTAAGGTACAACTCGACGCGGAGCGTCGTGGCAGGCATGATCTCCGCACAACGAAGTTACTGCGTCTCCTTTGCCTCGCGCTCATCGTTAGACATAAGTATTTAAGCATTTGAAATATAAAGATATGATGTAGGGTGCGTCCCACGCACCACCACCCTAGAATAAGTTGAAAAAGGGTGCGTAGGACGCACCCTACATTTGATCATTTTGACTTATGTCTAACGATGAGCGCAGAGCGTGGGAACGAGAAAAATTTAGTTCAATCGCTCTCATTGAGGGCATGGCTATCGCCTGTTATACCATAGGCGCGACAGCAGGTTACAATTACATACG
>LUTY01002511.1 GCA_001640045.1 Candidatus Thiomargarita nelsonii
CGTTACTCTGGAAAAGGTTATACCAATGGGCGCAACGTAGGCACCCTCACAAAGGTAAACGCTGGGTAGTCGATAAATACTTCGGCACAGTAAATGGTAGAAAATGGACTTTTGCTGAAATTAAAGGCAACACGATAATCAAAGCATTAAAAGGTTATTCTAAGCACAAAGAGCGCACTGGAAGTTATGCTAAAGTTGGTTTTGATAGGTCATACTATGATGGTGATACTGCCTATTGGGCAGGACGGCTCTCCAAAGGCTACGGTAATATCACACCATCAAAAGCTAAAAAGCTTAAAAAGCAAGATGGCATTTGTCCCGTTTGTCACAATAGATTAACGAACGAAGATTTACTAGAAATCCATCACATTAAGTTTGTAAAAGATGGTGGACAAGACAAATACTCAAACTTTGCTTTAGTACATAGACACTGCCACGATAAATTACATCGTGAAGACCTGAAACGTCGAGGAAATGATTATACCAAAGACGGTACCCAAAGCGACACCAATGAGTGGGCAAGGCAAGTCTGGGGTACTTAGTAGCTAATTTATAAACTATAAAGTTCTTGGAGTTTATAAATTCGAGCACTGCTCAAGTTATGTACATATAATCAAGTTAAACGTACTTAATGCTAGTTTGCATTAATCCGAGGAGCTGTATGAGTTTGAAAATCTCACGTACAGTTTTGAAGACTGGTTATACAGGGTGTATTCCATACTCTTGCAGTACTGGAGATAAGGGTAGTGACCTGTATGGCCAAGTTTAACCCAATTTCCCTGAAACTCGTCTCACCGAAGCCCTTAAACCGGTTGTCGCAGAAATTGATAATCAAATTTCTCAAGCCGAAGCCAATGTGGCAAAATTACCTAATAATGCGATGAAAAAATTATTTAGCAAACTGTTGCAAGAAGCCAAAGAAGACTGGTTTTGGGTTGAATGAACCTAAATTAATGGCATTGAACCTACGCTGGCTCCAAAGCATTTATGGACAAGATAAATTTTGTACTCCAGGTTTCTCTCATTTAGGTAAACCAAGTCTCCCCAATGGAGTCTTGATGGCGGGGCGCAAAATATCGACTCCAAAGGTCAAACCAAAAATGTGAACTTCCAATCCGTCTAACAAGCCTACTTTTAAACCTAAAAAAGGGCTTTCGCACTGGATACCGGTTTGCGTCGTTGATGTTCTAACGCCGAAAAAACCAAGATAGTCTTTGCCTATACCCATAGGATGCAAATCAGCAGCCGCTTTAGATTCTCTCAAAATCCATGCAATATAAGTATTACTATTGGGGCCTGGCCAGACGAGATAAGTATCGCGCTTGGGATACTCAGAAGAGGCCTCGCCCACTACTGGCGGATTTGACTGCTCTGAAAAATGTTTTTAGCGAGCCTTCAGCCGATAGCAGTGCTTTATAGCGACTGGGACTGATTTTGCCACGCCCCATCATAACTTCATTGGCAAAGTTGTCGTATTCGTCAATTAACAAATACAGACGATAAGGGGTTTGTTTAATGGCGGTTAAAGCAGATTCAAATGAAGAAACCGCGTTCTGTGGATTAATTTTAATCTGATATTGCAACAGATTTTGATAACGAACGGCAAAATCCTGAATACTATCATTCAGATGATCATGTAGGGCATGTTTAAGATCAGCTATTTCCCCTTGTGCATTGATAACCGAAAAATCCCACTTCATTATCAAGTATTGATTATGCAAGGGGGTGGGATTTTGCCCAATCGCTAAATTCCCAAACAAGCGTTCAAATTCATCCGCTTTTGCTACATCATAATAGTTTTCCAGCATCGACAAAAGCAGACTTTTTCCAAATCGCCGGGGGCGGAGGAATAGCAGTTGATCACCCGCATCTTCAATCAGTTGAATATGCTTGGTACGATCCACGAAAAAGAAGTTTGCGGTGATAATTCGATGAAAATTACTGATGCCATACGAAAATTTCAGCATGTTTTTTTCTCCTCTCAATTTGAGTACGAACTTTTGTTCAGCTTAGTATGTACCTATTTATGATAAAATAAATCCATTAAACAAAAAAAATTCGCTAGTGCAATAGAGCGAAAATGTTCAAACCATAGTACAATGGTTTGGTGTAATAAACGGATTTAATTTATTTATTTATTTAATTGATGAATAGCTGTCAATGCCACGAATAAATTCGTTTAGGCCAAAATTCGTTTATTGGTGCCGTCCGGCAAGAGTACAACAGATGACAAAATCACAACGGATAACACCCATCCCATCCGCTGGTCTGGGCTTATCGGGGCGTGTGATCCGGTTCAAAAGTTGTACTCCGGTTGTCAAGATCAAAAAACGAGAACATTGAGTATTAAACACCATACAACACAAAAGCCGCCCAATAAGCCGGATGACTATAGCGCCCACCCTTTTGGATAAATTCGCGCTTGGTTGCTGTCAATGCTTTAACTACGCCTACTCCAGCTTTGAGTTTTGAAAAAAACTCAGTGATAAACTGAGTCCTTATTTCATCGGAGATAGTCCATAAGGTGAATATAGTATTTTTATTGCCAGCGACATAAAACGCATAAGGCAATCCCATCACGCCTTCTCCGCTGACAACTTTCCCCACCCCCGTTTCACTCGCAGATAACACCATTAGATCGCTCTTTAAGTCATAGCCCGCCCACTCGGCGGCGGTGACATAACCATCAACCCCTGGTGGATTGTTAACTTGTCCCAAGATAATTGAAGACAACGC
>LUTY01002512.1 GCA_001640045.1 Candidatus Thiomargarita nelsonii
ATAAATAATTTGGGTATTGCCCTCGGTTTTAATCCCCAAAAGGCGATGGCGGGTGGTTTGCGGCTTACGCGACGTAATGCTTAACTTTTGCCCTAACAAATGATTGAGCAAAGTTGATTTGCCCACATTAGGTCGACCTATAATAGCCACATAACCACAATATCCTTCACTCGACATTTAAAATTCTCAATGCTTTTGCAGCTGCAGATTGTTCAGCACGACGGCGGCTTTCACCGCTGCCATAAGTGGGTTGCGCTAAACCGGATACGATACATTCCACCTCAAACTGTTGAGCGTGGGGCGTACCATTGATGGCTAACACCCGATAAGCTGGCAACGGTTGTTGTTGGGCTTGTGAGTATTCTTGTAAACGGGTTTTAGGATCCTTGATTCTGCGTGGTGACAGATTATTTAAAGGCTTCTGCCAAAGTTGCAAAATCACTGATTGACAAGTTTTTATGCTGCTATCCAAATAGATGGCACCAAGAAGGGCTTCTACGGCATCCGCTAAAATGGAGGCGCGTTGTTCTCCACCGGTTTTTAACTCGCCCCCGCCTAGCTGTAGATATTTACCCAATTCAATCTGTTGAGCGATTTTAACCAGAGTATCCCGTTTGACCAAATTGGCACGAAAACGTGTCAATTCGCCTTCACGAGCCTCAGGAAAACGCTCAAACAGCACTTCAGCCATAATACAACTGAGTAGTGCATCACCTAAAAACTCTAAGCGTTCATTATTGGGTGTCCCCGCACTGCGGTGTCTCAGTGCAGTGATTAAATAATGTTCTTGCTTAAAGCGATAGCCTAAAATTTGGCATAAACGGGTATAATCTTGTTTCAAGGGACTTCTATACTGTGTTCAAAATCAAAAAGGAGAGAGGCATTACCGAGAAGCGGCACAATTTGCTGATAAGTGACCGTCATTTCAAACCCTTCATCGCTTCTTTGAACCTCAACGATTTCTTCATAGTTTTGACTATTGATCACATCGACATTCTGTGGAACCAAAGCAGTCAAAAAAACTTGTCTGATTCTATTATCCCTGACGTCTTCTTCTTCATTCAGTTCTTCGTGGACTTTATCCAAAGCACTTGCTATAGCCATGTTCTCCATGTAAACAGGAGTGACTTTTATGATCAATACTATGACAAAAAGGAGTATGACGACGGAAAAAACGAGCATCATAATACTGCCGCGTTGTTGATACTTATTAACCTTCATAGGTTGAGCCCTCTTTGGTTGAAGTTGAAAAAAATATCCCCTAAACCCTTTATTTAGGGACAAGTCTATTGAATATGTGTTCCTATTCGTTGCCAACTAATGCCGCCATTAGCCAAATCCCAATTCATCCAAATAAAAAATGCCTTGCCGATCAAATTTTCATCCGGCACAGTACCCCAATAACGACTATCCTTACTGTTATCACGATTGTCACCTAAGACGAAATATTCATTAGGCTTAATCTCCCATCGTTTAATCTGTGCATGCGGCATTGTTTGTTCTGGAAAGACTAAAATGGCATGATCAGCCCCGGGCAGCTTTTCAATCCGCTCTTCTCTACCCGTCATATTACTGCCAGCACCTACACCTATATATCTACCATCTGGAATTTGAGTCACAGGCTCATTATTGATATAAAGCGTTTTATTGGCGAAATTATATTCGATCTCATCACCAGGTAAACCAACGACTCGTTTGATAAATGGAATGGAGGGATCTTCCGGGTAACGAAAAACAATAACATCTCCACGTTCTGGTTTACCCAACTCTATCACTTTACTATTAAGAACAGGTAAGCGAATTCCATAACTGAATTTATTAACCAGAATAAAATCTCCAATCAATAAAGTTGGCATCATAGAGCCGGAGGGGATACGAAAGGGTTCCACCAGAAATGAACGCAATAAGAGCACAATCAAGAAGACTGGAAACAAGGAACGCGCTAAATCTACTATAAAAGGTACGTGTTCAGCTTTCACACGCTGAGGTGCCAGAAAAAATTTATCATATAGCTAAATTAATCCGCTCACAACGGTTAACAAGACTAAAATAGTTGCCAAATCCCAATTCATTTTTTAGTTATCAGTTATTAGTTATCAGTTATAAAGCAGTAACCTCGTTCCCAAGCTCCGGTTTTCCTCGTTCCCACGCTCTGCGTGGGAATGCCTTCATGGACGCTCTGCGTCCCGCCGGGGAGCGAGGTACTGAGTAATTAATTACTCACTCTATTTTTTCCCAACTTGTAGTACAGCTAAAAACGCCTCTTGGGGGAGCGTGACAGACCCTACTTTTTTCATGCGTTTTTTACCTTCTTTCTGTTTTTCAAGGAGTTTTCTTTTACGGGTTATATCTCCACCATAACATTTAGCCGTGACATTCTTACGAAATGCTTTTACAGTTTGGCGAGCAATAATCTGTGAACCAATCGCAGCCTGTATTGCAATATTAAACATTTGCCTTGGTATGACTTCTTTCATTTTTTTGACAAGTTCTTGACCATGCGATTGACTCTTATCTCGATGGACTATGTTTGAAAGAGCATCAACCCGTTCACTATTGATGAGCACATCTAACTTGACCAAATCAGCGGGTTGAAAGCGCAAAAAGCTATAATCTAAAGAGGCATAACCACGGCTCACCGATTTGAGTCGATCAAAAAAATCCAGCACCATCTCACTCAACAATTTTTATTGCGATCAACAATTTTTTAGACTATAGTTAAAAATACAATCG
>LUTY01002513.1 GCA_001640045.1 Candidatus Thiomargarita nelsonii
CTGTCCAGTTCATAAACACCAGTCGTTAGTTCTTTAATTCGCTTTTGGCGATTCAAATCAATAAAAAAATGTGGATACCGAGTGCAAACGGCATATAGTTGAAAATTCTTGACTGGTAATAGCACCTTTTGAGACAATGCCATTAAGTTAAGCCAGGGCGAACACGCAGGTTCGCCCCTACAGCCCATGAAACCGTGGGATTTTGTAGGGGCATACCTGCGTGTTTGCCCTTAACTTAATGGCAGTGACCTTTTGAGAAGGGCTCAAATGTTTGCGATACATTGTATAATATCCAATCAATTCATCCAACGTCCAAGCACTCAATGGTTCTTGTATGGACTTGTAAGTTAACAAATTGTAGTTGGATAAATTCGGAAAGCCTATGGGTAATTCCTTGAGCGGTTGTCCTTCAGACTTTTTGATAATGTCCAAGTATTGCTCTTGAAAAGTTAAATCCTTTTCCATTTCAACTCGAAAATTCGAGTCTTTGAAAATATCCATTAACATCAATCCTAACAGACGATGCCAACTAATTTGTTTACTTGTAGTACGTTTCTGTTTGCACATAATGTGATTTCATCATTGACAATTATTGTTATTTAACTGCTTGTTTATGTCAATAGCTAATGAGCAGATTGGATGGCATTGTTTTTTTTATGCCGGACATATTTGAATACAGTGATATTGTCATAGCGAGACTCAATGATCAAGATAAACATAGTAAAAAGAATAGCGCAATCGGTTACAGATTGGGCAAAATATCCAACAATTGCGCCTAAGCCATAACGAACATTTTGACTAAAACTCGTGGAGGTAACAACATGAATATTTATTTTGAGCAACTGGGGCTTATCAGTAAAGGAGAAATCAATCTCAATGGTTTTACCCTATTATGTGGACCCAATAATACCGGGAAAACTTATGCCATGTATTCCTTGTATGGTCTGCTGAATAAGAATTTTGAAGTCCATTTTGAGTTTGTACCAGACATTTTGCGTCAATTGGCCAAAAAAAACGTTTATCAAGTCGATTTGCGTGACATCATGGCGCAACACTTTGACAGCATGATTCGACAAATAGAGGACAGTTTTCAGAAACGCCTGCCCCGCCTATTCAGTGTAGGAGAGTCTGAGTTTTCAAATACCAAAATCAAACTGACATTTGATCGGGATGCCTTGTTGCAAGGTGCAATAGACAATGAGTGGAAAACCAAGTTAAGCCTTGGTAAAGAAAAAGATTGGTTTTTATATATTGAAAAAGCGGCCAATCAAACCATGCTAACTCTAAGCTTGCGGGAAACAGACATACCTCAAGAGATTTTAATTGCTTTTATTTCTTCCCACATTGTCAAATTGATATTTTCCAATATCTCTCGCCGTTGTTTTTTACTACCCGCTGAGCGCAGCGGACTCAATCTGTTTTTTAAGGAATTATCCAGCATTCGCAACCGGCTTTTGCATCAAGCCCAAAAAGACCACCTTAATCCGATGGCAGTCTTACAAGATATCATGGAATCTCGCTATGCCGAGCCCATTTCTGATTATCTTGAATTTCTAAACAACTTAGATGCCGTTAAGAAACATAAAGGTCAGTTTTGTGCAACGGCTGAGGAGATACAGAAAAAAATCCTGAAAGGTCAATATGAGGTTGATGAACATGGAGACGTTTATTTTTTGCCCTACCAGAGTGGGCAAAAAAAGATGCAATTACACTTTACCTCATCCACCGTTAAAACTTTTTTTGGTTTAGTTTTTTATCTCAATCATTTGGCACAGAAAGGAGATTGTCTGATGATTGATGAGCCGGAATTGAACTTGCACCCCGAAAATCAGCGCACTATCGTTAGAATTTTAGTCGCACTGGTTAATGCCGGATTGAAAGTTATTGTCAGTACCCACAGTGATTATTTTGTTCGGGAGTTAAATAATTTAATTTTATTTCACAGGGAATTCCGTCAATCTGCTGAGTTGAAGAAAAAATACGGTTACGCACCAACCGACGCACTGGATAGTCGCCAAATTTCCGCTTATCTGTTTGATCACAAGAAAATTACGCCGCTTAAATTCATCCCGGATGAAGGGATTATTGCAGAGACTTTTGATAATGTCATCAGAAGCCTGAATCAATCTTCCCATGATATTTATTATACGATACAGGAAGAACTAGAGGAGCAGGAATCTGATGTCTGAAAAACAGCCTCTGGTTAAATTATTACCTGATTTAATTGCTCAAGAGTTTCACCTGCCCATCAATACTGGCAAACTCCGTATAACAGAAGAGCAAGCTCAAGCGAGTTGTCGTTGGGTGGAAATCAAAATGAAACAATCGGTGCCCTCTTTTTGTTTTTCCATTGATCAATCACGAAAAAAAGGTGAAAATGATCCGATTTTTCCCTTTTTCAACCCAGAAAAGGCTGGCGTTTGCAGTAAAAATGATGCATTTTTGGTTTGTCAGAAAAAACAACAAGTTTATGTTTTTTTGATTGAGTTAAAATCAGGTAATCCAAGGACTTATCTCAAGCAACTCCGTGCGGCACAGGTTTTTTTTCAATTCATTATTGCGCGTATCAAATTATACTATACATGTAGTCATAGTCTGGATAAGCTGCAATTCAGGGGACTTTTGTTTTCTTCTCGACATACTCTTACTAAGGGTACGATAAAACGAGACACAGTTATTTTTAATGACAGAAACGGTTTGCAGGTGACGGAACAGGATTGCAATCAGAC
>LUTY01002514.1 GCA_001640045.1 Candidatus Thiomargarita nelsonii
TTTATCCGCGATTCAAGAAGGTGAGAAAATTGATTTAGGACAAATTCAACAAGCACTGTTAAAGCGAGATGGACAAACGGTTTCTCTGGAGAAAATTCGCTCAGTACTCATCAAATTATCGCGTGGTGATTTGGTGGATTATTTAGAACTGGGTGGCTGGTTTCGGAAAGTGAAAGATCCCATTTTGTTGGAATTTCTTAAAGTCTGGGGTCGCATCGAAGTGGAAGGAAAAAATGAGGGGGAGGTTAGAGATGAGTTACAACAACAATACCAATCTCTCAAGAAAAAAATGAGTGATTTAAAGGGCTATTTAGCTGAAGTTTATATGGCTCAAATTCTCTTCAATGCCCAGCGACAAACATTACCGGGGCACTATTTTCATGTTGCCAACGAGTTCGAAGTACCAAGATTTAATTTTATACGCTTAAGAGAACGTTTAGGACCGGGAGCCGGTAGTGAGATTGACCTTCATGGAGGTGCTGGAATTGAACAATGGGTTGCCGAAAGTAAATGGCGACGTGGACATAAAGTCGGTATCGGTGATTTGGAAGAATTATTGGACAAAGCTGAGGTCGTTAAGAGAGAGCGAAAAGCCGAATTGATGCGTGTCTGGTTTTTCAGTTATGAGGGCTTTACCAAAGAGGCATTGGAGTTTATGCCCAAACATGGCATGTTTTGGTCAACCAAAGAAGATTTAGATGGGCTACTTGATTATGTCAAATTAAGACGCTTGCCAAAACTTTAATTTTTGGACATCCAAGATAAATCTGGCCGACTCCTATTTTCTGAAATGATGAAACTTATAAAATATTATAAAATAAATCATGAATAAACTCACCCACTTTAATCAAGCCGGAGAAGCCCACATGGTAGACGTGGGTGAAAAAGCCAGCACGGAGCGCCTTGCTATTGCCGAAGGCATGATTACTATGCAGCCGCAAACATTAAGCTTAATTATGGAAGGCGGACATAAAAAAGGCGATGTTTTAGGCATTGCGCGAATTGCTGGCATCATGGCGGCTAAAAAAACCAGTGACTTGATCCCACTCTGTCATCCACTGATGTTGACGAAAATCAGCGTCGATTTAAACCCGTTACCCGAACAAAATGCAGTACATTGCCAAACCACCGTAAAAACAACCGGGCAAACGGGAGTAGAAATGGAAGCCATTACCGCAGTACAAATTGCTTTGCTAACCGTTTATGATATGTGCAAAGCGGTGGATCGCGGTATGACCATAGAAAAAATCAGATTAAAAAAGAAGTCTGGTGGAAAATCAGGGACTTGGTTAAGAGAATAACTGAGCCGCAATATCATTGATTAACAACAACTCTTGGAGAAAAATTATGGCAGAACCAGTCTGCGCTAAAAAATCCCCTTATGTCATTGAATTAGAAGCAGGAACCTATTATTGGTGTGCCTGTGGGCAGTCTATAAACCAACCATTTTGTGATGGATCACACAAAGGCACAAAATTTACGCCCGTTCAATTAAAACTGACCGAAACGACTAAAGTGCCCTTCTGTGGCTGTAAGCGCACCAACGACGCACCGCGTTGTGATGGTACGCATAAGACCATTTTATAGCACACCAGACTTACTTAGATTTTTTTACCAGCAGTGGCTTGCCGCTTCTGATGATGAGGCGGTGGCTGCTGGTAGCGGCCACCTTTGCGTTTAGGGCCATTATAATTCCTCTGCTGTCCAGCGTAGTTTTTGCCGCGAGATTGACGCTTTTTGGGCTGGGCGCGTTGTTGCAAGCGGCGCGTCGGCTCAAGACCAGGAATCACATACCTCTCCACTCGTTGTCCGGTATAGCGTTCAATCCGCGCCAAATGGGGAGCATCATTCGGCAACACAAAAGAAATGGCAGTCCCCAATGCGCCCGCCCGTCCCGTGCGACCAATCCTGTGTACATAATCTTCAGCAAAGCGCGGTAGATCAAAATTGATGACATGGCTAACGCTAGTGAGATCAATGCCGCGTGCCGCCACATCAGTCGCCACCAGTAAGCGCAATTTGCCACGACGCATATTCATCAAAGTACGATTGCGTGCCCCCTGCTTCATATCCCCATGTAAAGCCGCAGCCGCATGACCTTGGTACCTCAATTCCTCAGCCAGTTCATCCGCCCCCACTTTGGTAGCCGAAAAAATAATCGCTTGCGTCAATTCATCATCATCAAGTAAATGCTCCAACAAGCGATTTTTATGATCAAGATTGTCTACAATATGTAAACGCTGCTCAATGTTATCTTGGGTGGGCTCAGTTTCCATTTGAATGCGCTCTGGCTCTTTGAGCAAGCGATGCGCTAATTTTGCCAAATTGTCATCCCAAGTGGCTGTAAATAACAAGGTTTGACGGCTATCCGGAGTGAAATCGGCAATTTTCTTCACTTCATCAACAAATCCCATGTCCAACATACGATCAGCTTCATCAAGCACCAGCATGTTGACATTGGATAAATCAATCCTTCTACGTTCTATCAGATCCAACAAACGACCGGGAGTTGCCACCACTATATCAACAGGGCGTGATAAGCTCTTCAATTGTGGACCATAAGGCATACCCCCAACCAAGATGATATTAGAAATACGCATATTTCTGCCATAGTTGTGAATGGCTTGACTGACTTGATTGGCTAACTCTCGCGTGGGTGTCAGTATTAACACCGAGGGTTTGCCGTACTGTTTTTTAAAACGACGCTTGGTGAGACCTTGC
>LUTY01002515.1 GCA_001640045.1 Candidatus Thiomargarita nelsonii
GAATAATAGTGAATTATGAAGTAAAAAAAAACTTAGTACAACGGATTAGGGATTAGGGGAATAAACGGATTGAGTCGTGCCTTCCCAAAACATAAGGGCTATTTCTCGTTCCCACGCTCTGCGTGGGAATGCCTGATTGGACGCTCCGCGTCCTGCAACGCCGATCGTGAGAACGATAAAAATCCAATATCTTGAAGAAATAGGATTTTTTTTGTATTATCAAGGCTCTCAAAAATCCTATTTCTGATATATGATAACTGACAACTGATAACTAAAGCCATGTCAAAAATAAGCCAATCAATCATTCTGGCAGCCTTATTATACCCTGCCATGGTCCAAGCACTTGACACACGCTTAGCACTTGTCATTGGCAATGCCGACTATCGAAGCGATGCCCTTTTAAGCAATCCCGTCAATGATGCGAAAAATGTTACTATATCAAAGCCTGTGATTTGATGGCTCGCTGCGATTCGGCGCAATTTTCATTAGCCCTGCGCGTGTTGATCGTGCGTATTCGGATGATATTATCACATATGATAGCCACTAAGTTAAGGTATTTTGGAGTCCAAGATTTATCTTGGACGGGCGCTCGTCCAAGATAAATCTTGGACTCCGAATACCACAAATTGGAGAAAAAAATTTATGGCAAATTTAAAATGGGAGGAGGGTGAGGAGAGGGAACCCGAACCGGGGCTGGTCATCCGTAACAATTATCGCTTGGTAGAAGAGCTTGGCGAAGGTGGCATGTGCGTGGTCTGGAAAGCCATCGACCTGATTCAGGAGGCAGGAGAGGCACGCGATAGCCATATAGCCATCAAGTTTTTAAGTCGAAATTTCAAGCGACATCCTGATGCGCTAAAAGCATTGGTACGTGAATTTCGCTGCTATAACAGGCTCAGTCATCCTAATATTCTCAAAGCGCATAACTTAGATTGCATCGGTGATACCTATTTTATGGTGATGGAATTCTTAAAGGGAATTCCATTAAAGGAATTCATTAAAAGTCACCAAAATGGCATATCCCTCATCGAAGCCAAGCCGATCATCAAGGATATGGCTGAGGCACTGGCACATGCCCATCAAAAGGGTATCGCGCATTTGGATTTCAAACCCGCCAATGTGTTTTATGATCCTGATGAGAAGATCGCCAAACTCATTGATTTTGGGATTGCGCGACCCCTGGAGCAGTCGGAACGGGATGAAACCCGATTTGATCCGGGTGTCTTGGGAGCATTAACCGACGCTTATGCGAGCTATGAAATGCTATTAGCTTTGGAGTCCAAGCAGCAAAGTTTAGACCCCGATCAGCGTGATGACATTTATGGGTTAGCTTGCGTGACTTATGGGTTACTATCAGGAAAACATCCCTTTAATAGAAAAAAAGCGACCACAGCGAAAGATGAGAAGCTGTCTCCCAACCCCCTTAAGGGTTTAAACAATCAACAAAATCAGGCACTTTTGCGTGCTTTAGCTTTTGATCGGGATGATAGAACGCCGACGGCGAGTCAATTTTTAGCTGAGCTTTTTCCAGAAAAAAAGTGGCTAAGTGCTGTGGTTGTTGCGTGGGCTGAATATCGTGCGACGAAAATTGAGCAAAGACGACAACAGGCGGAAGAAGAAAAGAAAGGAAAACTCTTTAAATTTCAAATCGTCACCGTAGATGCACGGGGAAAAATCATCAAGCGCACCCCCAAAAAAGCCAGATACCAGACAGAAGACTTGGGCAAAGGTGTCACGCTGGAAATGGTCTATATTCCAGAGGGCAGCTTCCTAATGGGTTCACCTAAAACAGAAAAAGGCCGATACAGTAATCAAGGCCCCCAACACCAAGTCACGCTAGAACCCTTCTATATGGGCAAATACCCCGTCACACAGGCACAATATGAAGCGGTGATGGGCAATAATCCATCTTACTTCAAGTCTTGGTTCAAAGGAAAAAATCGCCCGGTAGAAGGGGTTTCATGGCATGATGCCGTAGAATTTTGTAAGCGACTGTCCGAAATGACGGGTAGGACCTATCGTTTGCCCAGTGAAGCACAATGGGAATATGCCGCTCGTGCTGGGACAACGACACCCTTTTACTGTGGTGAGACGATTACCAGCGAGTTAGCCAACAACCTTTGGAAAACAACCGATGTTGGAAGCTTTCCCCCGAATGCATTTGGGCTGTATGATATGCACGGGAATCTATGGGAATGGTGTGCTGATCCTTGGCATAAGAACTATGAGGGGGCTCCTACTGATGGCAGCATATGGGAGGGGGAGGACCCTCATCGGCTGTTGCGTGGCGGCTCGTGGAACTACGACCTCCCGAACCTCTGCCGTTGCGCCAATCGCCTCAGGTACGCATCAGACAACCGGTACGACGATATTGGATTTCGTCTCGTTGTGTTCGGTGCTGCGTGGACTTAGCCCTTTTGCACTTTGCCCTCTTTTTTTTACCCTTTTCACTTTTTTTTAATTGTGAATAATAGTGAATTATGAAGTAAAAAAAAACTTAGTACAACGGATTAGGGGAATAAACGGATTGTTAAATCACTTTTCATAGCAGAAATTTTTTAAACCGGCACTGCCACAATCCGTTTATTCCCCTAATCCGTTGTACTAGTGCAAAAGGGCAGACATTTTCACTTTGATTTATCCCTTCTTAAATGTAATCCTTGTAGTTATTGTTGTTATACCGAGTGGCGGCTTGATTAACCATCAGGCTTTAGGAA
>LUTY01002516.1 GCA_001640045.1 Candidatus Thiomargarita nelsonii
CTTTGTACCAAAGCGGGCGTATTGGGCATCACGCGCACAATGGGCAAGGGCGCGTTTGCACCGAGCCAACGCGCTAAATCTGCCATGCAAATGCCGGCGGCGATGCTAATAAATAAGGGGGGGGGCGTGGGCATAGCAGTGGCAAGGGATTTAGCCACTTCTGCTAATATTTGTGGTTTAACCGCTAACACAACCACATTGGCACCTTCTATTGCTGTCAAATTATCGGTGTAACATTGTACGGGATATTGAACGGCAAGCGGCTCAGGATTGGGATCAGCAACCCGCAATTGCAATGCCCGTTTTAATGAGTCCACCAATCAGGCTGGTGGCCATATTACCGCCGCCAATTAATGTTATAATATTATTTTTCATGTTAATTAATCCAATGAATATCTAAGGCAAATGAATCATCTCACTTAATAGAATGTTATCACAAAAAAAAAATTGATTGATTGAGATGTTAATATTAAGTGTTATTTTCTTAAAAAGATATATCTTATAAACGGGGTATCTAGTACAACGGATTAACGGAATAAACGGATTAGGTTTGACGGAGAATGACACCGAAAAAAATCCGTTTATTCCGTTAATCCGTTGTACTATAGTTTGCACGAGTGTTTTCAATGGCTTACATGTTCAGAAGTTCTCAGTATTTATTTTGTTGCTTATCACAATATCTGAGTACAGCGAATTATGAAATAAACGAATAAACGATTTGAGAGCCTGAAAAAATTACCAATTCAGAGGAATTGAGGGGGTAAATTGCTATCAGTCCTTTTTCCTGGGAGACATTTTTTCTATTTCCTTAATTTCATAAATTCTTACTTGGAATTCACTATCTCCATCGACATGCGTGGCATCAATTCTCTCAAGCAAATCTTCCGCACTCCATCCAATTGGCTCTCCATATTTATATTCATAATAAGTCAAATCCCACCAGACTGCGGTACTCCGCAGAAAATGTTCCCAAGCATACGGATTGTCGAGCATATCTTGCGCGATGTCCGTTCTGGATTCGGCTTCGACAACTTTAAAGTTGTTTTCGTAAACACCTTCATCACAAACTGACGTTATCAGGAATAATGCCATAATTATTCTCTTTTTCAGGTATTGTATCCATTCAATTATTTAATGGTATTTAATGGTATTAAATAGAATCAAATACTATTGAACTCTGACGCTCAAGTAGCCGGCAATTTTTTGGCATCGAGTTGCTAGGTTCTCCTTTAACTCTCTTAAATGCTAAAGCACCAGTTGAATAGATAGAATTCACTTGTTTCACATATCTATCTTTAACTAAAACAATATCCCCTTTTTTAAATCCACCAGAACTTTCATTAATCTGATATTTAACCCTACCACGCCCGCTTGCGGGTAGGTCATGGTATCTTCGCCGTGTTTGCACAGGTCTGAAATTGATCGGATAAAAATTATCTCGGTGAAAGCTTATAAGTTCACCTGTACCTAAAGTCGCTATAGCTAGAGCGTCGGAATCATGGTCTTTCTGCAGACCAATCTCTTTCCTGAATTCTGCGGTTTGATAACCATAAACCCGCTCAAAATCGTATTTTTTACTTAAATTCGTTTCGAGATAATGTTTACCTTGCATCGTTCTTTGTGCGATTTTATCTTTAAACCCTGAAACACCCTTGGCCTTTAATTGAATTTTCCCGGAATGAACTTTGCTATGACATTTTGAACAAAGTGTTATCAAGTTATTGATAGTGTCCTTCCCTCCCTCAGAGGTCAACTTGATATGATGTGCCTCCAAGCGGGTATTTTTGACACGGCATTGTTGGCAGCGAAAGTCATCGCGCATGAGTGTTGCGATGCGCAAGTTTTCATGCAACCTATTGGATTTTTGGTATGCCGAACCTTTAAGCTTAGGGTCGTTTAACCTAGCTATGTCAATCAAAACGTCTTCAATAATGACCGATGTAATGGGTAACGGCAATTTGTTAACTATCCTAATGACTTCATCCGCATTCGCTTTGATTGAAGGGGGAAGCCTACCGCTCCGCTTGCTTGAAGCTCGGTTATTAAACCTTGGTGGCCTATACCATAGCCGACCCCTTCGTTGCCTACGGTTAGCCGCCCTCGTTTCCAGATTTTTTGTCACCTCTGTTCTGTGGATAATATATCCAGACATTAAAATTTCACCATTAGCTATAGCACTATAACCGGTGATTTTGCTTCCCTTGTCTATTCCTATTGTTATAGGTTGAAGGTTCTTTTCACAATCCCAAGATAACTGGATCGTAAAAGGAACCCGCTTGACCGGTAATGCTTTTCCATCCCTTAATAATTTTCTAGCTTTTGCTGGTTTGCAAGGCATCAAGGGATTTCCATTCTTATTAATAACATAAACTTTCATCATTAAATAGCTTTAAGCTCTCCTTAAAAAAGAAGTTAAGTGATCCTTGAGATTGTTAAATAGGGTTTTTACATTAAGCACACATTCACGTTTCCGCTACCCTTAATACTTAACCACAGAGCGAGGGACTGGACCGAACATCCCAAGGTGTGATTCACCTATCTAACTGCTGCTGATTACTCAGCCCTCTGTTAGTTCCATACTATAGAATACTATAGGTTAGGTAACTATTCATAAGAGGAGCATCTCGTTCCCACGCTCTGCGTGGGAATGCATGCCTCGACGCTCTGCGTCGAAAAATGAGGGACAAATCTACAAAATAAAATAAC
>LUTY01002517.1 GCA_001640045.1 Candidatus Thiomargarita nelsonii
CTCTTATTAATCTGGGTGGTTTAAATGAAAAAAGCTTTATCTCCGTTACGTTTTGAAAAATTCTGGATCAGCATCGGTTTGAGTCTCGTTTTACTGGTGATTCTACTCTCTCTGACATCATTGCCAATGCCCTCCGCGAATTATGGCGACAAAGCTGGGCATGTTTTGGCTTACTTTGTCTTGATGGGCTGGTTTGCACAAATTTATCACGCGAAAAGTGAATATCTTTTGCGGATTCTAAATCGAATACAAAGATATCAAAGTGTTGCTTTATCCACGCAAACACTTTTTCAGCATTGTTAGGGGTTAATTCCAAGGCAATTATTTCATCTATAAAAGAATGCCGCAGTTTTTTGATATCTGTATAAGGTAATAATTTTTTAAGCTTTGCGACTGACGACTGAAAAAGAATTCGGCTGAGTGTTTGGCGCAGAGCAAAAGCAATTACAAAATCAATACGCCCTTCGCCTTGGTTATCTTGATGCCAAGATGACTGAAAAACTTCTTTTTTTGTCATGTATTGTTTAACCGTTTGAATCAGGTTATCGACCATGTAAAATGTTGTCAGTAGTGAGTTAAGACTATTAATCTCTGTGTATTGTGTCGTATTTTTTTCATATTCAGCACTGAGACTGCGAATGGTATGGCGTAATTTTGTAGGCGCACTACCAAGAATATTATTGAGGCTGTGCGTTAGGAAAGACAGCATTTCTTGGTTGGTTTGATTTGTCATTTTTTTCCCTCTTGATGTTTTGTTTGGACTCTCTATATATCTCATTCGTTCCAGGCGTACCTTGCACAGTTTGTAAGTATGAGGAGGTTTGACAAGTAAGCCACCAAAGCTTTTTAAAAATTGTTCAATGGTGTCTGATAATTCAAATTCTTCTTGAGTGAGAATGCGTTTGTATTCATCAAATTGTTCACATTCTCGACCTTCGTACCAACCCGCATGGCGTAAAGAGTCCAGGGTTTGTTTAGAAAAAGCATACATAATTCCTTAATCGGTAATGACAGTTGCTCCGTCGGTTGAACCATATATTTTGAGCCTGTTGACACTGCTAATTTAATTTTTATTTATTAAATAAAGTGTTTTGTTAGCGATGTCAAGCGTTTTTTTGGAGAGTACGATTGATGCGATCAAAACAACATTAATCGAGCTAATACTCACATAAAATTGTCTTGGTCATCGGCTCACAAATAACATATTGAGGAGACGACATGAGCGATCTGAACGTCATGAAAAAAATGAACGTCATGGGTGATGTGGAGCTAAAAGGAATAGAGACTCTCAACGAGACTTTGGGTATTTCTGGAGCTTTGAAATTTCTTATGCTCCTTCATCGTGAGCCCACAGATTATGTTGAGATTTCACGACGTCTTTATCAAAAGCAGAGTATTGATGAGATATTCACTAGAGCGAAGCGTCCAAGATAAATCTTGGACTCCTTTTATAGCTGTGCTTAAATTAACGCCAATATCTCTTCATACTTAAAATCATTCGCCAATATCTAAGCTAATATTAGTACAACTAATTAGGAAATAAACGAATTGAATTGAGGATTTTGAGGCAATCAAGGCTTGTTTTTTGTCGTTCCCAGTTTGCAGGACGCGGAGCGTCCAGTGCAGGCATTCCTTTGCTCCGCGCAATCTCTTATACATAAGTTTTTAACTAATTGATTATAGTACGATATATATTTTAATCTTGTCATTTCGACGAGAGGAGAAATCTTAACCAATTCAAAGATTTCTCCTTACGTCGAAATGACAAATTTGACTTGTGTATAACGATGAGCGCGGAGCGTGGGAACGAGAACATATTAATTAATGGTACAGCGGATTGGCTATCTATCCACCTCACGCAAGCCTTGATTTTATTAGGCTCTGTCTTTTTAGTCCCATTTTGAAAATGGCCTTAAAAAGGCACAAGCCCCATTTTTAGTACAGTCCTTGAAAATACAAGAGGCAAGATTCACTGAATATCAATGGTTTCCCTAAGGGACGAATTAATAAATGGCAACCATATTCGAGGATGTGGTTGCCCCTTAACTAACTCCCTTTATCAGGATGCCAATTCCATATTTCCGCTTTACCGGTTTTTTCAGTTAAATAACAGCCGTCTACTTTATCTGGCCAAATATATTTAGCTTTAAAAGCAATTTTATTATTACGCTCTAAGCGCCATATTAATCCTTCGGGTTTATCTATTACAGTGCCATGATGACCTCCTCCCAAAACACCCAGCGCCTGTTCTAACGAACAAACTTCACCATAATGGATTAAAAAAGGCGAAGTAAAGCCCGATATTTTAATACGCTTGATAAAAGTATTATAATTTATCTCCTTGTTTTTGGTATCAAAAATATCAAAAGCAACAAAAGGCTCATGCAGAAGCTGGTAATGCGTTCCATGCACCATTGCCAGCCATTCACCACAAATGCGTTCGCCTTCTTGTAAAATAGCCATAAAACGGTGCTGATTTGCCTTAACCCAGTTTCCCCATAATCGGAGCGATTCATTCAGAGAACTGTTTGCAAGAGCGCCAGTACGCCCTAAAGCATAGATTTCATTATTCTGGCGAAAAGCGCAAACGCAAGAGCCATCAAGCTTTTCCTGCACAATGACAATTTCGTTATCCAAATAAGCCTGCCTGGTTAGCAT
>LUTY01002529.1 GCA_001640045.1 Candidatus Thiomargarita nelsonii
CACCATAAAATGCTTTCAGGGATCAAAAAGCCAACAAAATGCACCATCAGCACGCCTAAAATACCATAGTGCCAAGCCACTGAGCCCCAAAATAGTTGCCGAGTTTCTAAAAATTGAGAGGATAGACTTGAATAAGAAAATCGATCATTCGTATATCGCCAAACGCTTCCCAGTATGGCGATGATAATACACACATAAGGAAAAATAGCAAACAATAATAGATCATACATAATTAGGTTTTCTCCAGCTAGTGCAAGGTACGCCTTGCACTCCTGAGAATGAACTCCGGAGTGCAAGGCGTACCTTGCACGTTTAATTTTGAAGTACGATTAAAGCACTCCGAAGTACCGGCACATAAGGATTAGATGAATTATCCTCAAAGTTATCATTCATTTTTTGAAAAACGGGTAACAGGCACTCAGAAATCAAATCATTGGCTAAACTGTCATCCGGCTCAAGTGTGCATAAGAAGTTGAATAATACAGGAATATGGTCTGCGAGTTCTTTTTTCGCATCAAAACCCTGTTTTTGATACTCTTCTTCAAGCCGAGCCATAAAAGCACCACGTTTGAAACTTTCACCAAAGAGAAGATGACCTGCAAAAATATGACAGGCTGGGTTAATGTCAAAAGTCCCAGTGTAAATTTCCTCTAAGCGGCCCAAGGGCGTACTTTCTGCAAACTTCAGAAAGCTTGCCATTTTTTCTGCCGCTTGAGGATAATCTCTTTTGAGCAAGTCAACACAAGTGCCTGTTTGTTCAACCAGATTCTGTGTTGGATAATCTAACAAATCAGAAAAGCAACGATAAAGTTGCTGTTGCTGGCTATCCTTCATTTAGGCTCCCCGTTCTAGACGTACGGTTTTGAAACCACCGAAACCTATTTCAGCTTTGAAGGTGTAAGCATCTTCCATCGTCAGTTCAGCCACATATTCACGGTGGGTCGGCGGTATCACAAAACGATCCTCAAAGGTTGGCAAAGAAGTCAAACGATATATCTCTTCACAGAGTTCTGGCGTTAAGCCTGTTTTTTCAAACATCGCTTTGAGTTGAGCCGAATCCATATCGCCCACTTCTTCAGCCCGTTTGTATGTGCGGACTGTCAACAGTTTTTCCAAAACGAGACGCACCTGTTCTTCATTCCCTGCGGTGAACAAATTGGCCATGTACCGCATGGGCAGACGCGCTTTGTCCAATGAAGTGAAATAATCCTCAGAATCCACATTGTAAACGCCATCCTCCATACGCCCTAACACTGGCAAGAGTGGCGGAATGTAGAATAGCATTGGCAAGGTACGAAATTCTGGATGCAACGGTAAAGCCAATTTCCATTTCTTAACAAATTTATAAACGGGTGACTTCTGAGCGGCTTCAACCATTGAAAATGGTACCCCACTCTTTTCCGCAGCGGCAATCACTTCAGGATCATGAGGATCCAAAATCATTTCTCGTTGAAGGTCCACCAATTCATTTTCGGGGGCTGAGGCTGTGGCTTCAATCTTATCAGCATCGTACAATACCACGCCTAAATAACGAATGCGACCCACACAAGAATGGAAACACGCAGGGGCTTGTCCCGACTCTATTCTTGGGAAGCAGAGAATACATTTTTCCGATTTACCCGTTTTCCAGTTATAATAAGTCTTTTTGTAAGGACAACCAGAAATACAAAAACGCCAGCCTCGGCAAGTATTTTGATCGAGCAACACTATGCCATCTTCTCCACGCTTGTAGAGCGCACCCGATGGACAAGAAGCGACACAAGCGGGGTTTAAACAATGGTTGCATATCCGTGGCAAATAGAACATGGTCAGGCGTTCTATTTCAAATAGCGCCTGTTTTTCCTCCTCAGTCAAATTGGGATCATTTTTGGCATAAACACTTGAACCACTCAGATCATCATCCCAATTCGGCCCCGCATTGATGTCAATATTTTTACCCGTAATCAGCGAAACAGGACGGGCAGTCGGTTGATCGTCACCGGCTTTGGCATCAAATAAATCACCGTATTTGTAGGTCCATGGCTCATAATAATCATCAATCGTTGGCAAATGAGGTTGATGAAAGATGTTAGCGAAAGTGTTGGATTTATTTTCCGCCACCTTTAACTTGATCGTTTTTCCTTTCGGTTGCCAACCGCCTTTATACTTATCTTGGTCTTCCCATTTGGTGGGATAACCTGTACCCGGTTTGGTTTCGACATTGTTCCACCACATGTACTCTGTACCTTCGCGATCGGTCCATATATTTTTGCAGGCAACGCTACAAGTATGACAGCCAATACATTTGTCTAGGTGAAACATCATTGAGACTTGTGCTCTGACATCCATTATTTCTCACTCCGCTAGGTAACTCAGGAGTGCAAGGCGTACCTTGCACACTCCTGACAATTCACCATTAATTAAAATTGAGGCTCACCTTCTAGCTTGCGAACCATAACATGGGCATCACGATTGACCCCAGTGGGCCCCCAATAATTCAAATGGAACGTAAATTGTCCATAACCACCCATCATCAGTACCGGTTTGAGTCGAGTACGGGTGAGACTATTATGTCCACCAGCGCGTCTACCGCCCCGCAAAGGTGATTTAGGTATGGAGATAGTACGTTCTGGTGAGTGATACCAGATACACACACCATCAGGAATACGGGCACTGACAACCGCCCGAGTCACGACAACCCCATGGTCATTGTAAACTTCTACCCAGTCATTATCGACAACCCCAATTTGCTCCGCATCATTAGGACTCAACCAAAAAGGTTCTATACCCCGCGACAAGGTCAACATACGGTGGTTGTCAATGGTACCAAAGGTTGGGCGGCGATTGAGACGGGGGAAGCGGCTTTAGAAAAACACGGACTAGAGCCCACACGGCAAGTTTGCACTTTACCTGGTCAAGATGGTGCAGCAAAAGTCTACGCTAAAGTGCGTGAAATAGAAAAAAAGGAGAAAGCGCATGAACAACAATGATGACAAATTGCATTATGCCTTTTATTCAGGCTGCTGTTTTCAAGGAGCAGATGCCCGTTTTTTTGAGATTCTGCAACAAGTGTTTGACAAGGTAGATGTTGAACTCCATTTGATGCCAGAAGCGGTTTGTTGCGGTGCCGGGGTGATTGAGGAACGCTCGGAATTGACTTCATTGGCGATCAATGCCCGCAATATGGCAGGTGCTGAAAAAATGGGATTACCTTTTTATACGCCCTGTTCTACCTGTTTTAATGTGATTTCCAATTGCCAAAAACGGCTACAGGAAGATCCAAAATTGTTTGATCAAGTCAATGAAATATTGGCTGAAGATGGAGTCGAGTACAAGGGAGATTGCAAACTCACTCATACTTTGTGGATGCTGGCTCAAGATGTGGGGCTTACGAAACTGAGTGAACGAATAACGAATCCGTTGAATGGACTACGGGTTGGCTCCTATTATGGTTGTCATACGCGCAATCCTGGTGATATTCAAAATTATGAATCATCAGACAATCCGACTTCCCTAGAAGATATATTGGAAGTGCTGGGAGTAGAAATTGTCGATTATGATACCCGCGATGATTGTTGCGGTTACCATCTGACATGGCCAAATAAGGACTTGTCCCTGAAAATGACGGGCTCGGTACTGGGAGGGGCACAAAAACAAAATGTTGATTTAATGGTCACCTCTTGCCCTTTGTGTTTCAAAAACTTGGATGGCGTACAATCCAAGGCGCTGGCAGCGACTGGGCAGAATTTCCAATTGCCGGTACTGTTTTTGCCTGAATTGGTTGGATTGGCTTGTGGCATGTCACCGCAAGATATGAAACTGGATTGGCATGCCGTGCCAGTGAATGTGCGGTTGTAATTTTGCTGTGTTTGGAGTCCAAGATTTATCTTGGATGAGCACACTCCCAAGATAAATCTTGGACTCCTACCAAAAATACATAAGTTATGACTAAATGACTCAAAACAGATGGGTGTTTTGTTCCTTTTATTTTTTACAATAGCTCACAACAATATTTATGAATTTGCAATTTGAATGGGATAATCACAAAGCAGCTTTAAACTTCAAAAAGCATGGCGTTAGCTTTGAGGAAGCTAAAACTGTCTTTAATGATTCATTGGCTTATATTTTTGATGATGAATGGCATTCTATTGGTGAACAGCGTGAAATTATTATAGGGCATTCAAAACAAAAACGATTGTTATTGGTGTTTTTCACACAAAGGGCTGAAGACATTATTCGTATTTTCAGCTCACGTCTAGCAACTAAAAAAGAACGTAGAGATTATGAAAATGGCACAAAATTCTGATGACAGTATGGAAATGTTACCTGAATATGAGTTTGACTATACCAATGCGAAACCAAACAGATTTGCACAAGATGCGCTTATAACTGTGACTCTTGAGCCCGACGTGGCACAAGTCTTTAGCACCTCAGAGGCGGTTAATAAAGCACTTCGAGCTATTCTGACAGCGATTCCCAAAACCGTCACTTTAGCTTAAAAATGGCTCAATCGGTTGCCAATTGGTTGTAAACACCAGCCCCACGGCTAATCCTAAACATTTTGTTAAGACTCTTGAAAAAAATCTTGACCTCACTAACAAAAGCTTTTCAATCATGAGGAGCATAGTCAATGAAAACACTTACCTTTCAAGAAGCCTTTGCCGCAATGCGCTTGTTTCTTGAAGATTATTATGAGCAAACCCATTCTGATGATGTTGGCGCATTACTTGGGGATCTTCAACTTTTAGAAGATGGTATGACAGCCGATCCTGCAGTGTGGGATGACTGGTTGGCGTGTGTGGATAAAGTTGAAATAAAAGCGGCAGCCTAGTGGCTCAATGCATAAAGTATGAAAGGAGTCCAAGATTTATCTTGGACGAGTCTAAAGTTATCGCCTATTTTTGTCACGGTAACCTCTACAGCGGCACGATATGGCATTGGAAAATGGCCACAAAAAAATCCTATTTCTTCAAGAAATAGGATTTTTAAATTTACAATAAAAAAATATATATAGCCAATTAGGTTTTTTCTAGCGCTGATGGACCCACGATCTTTTCGCGTCGATTCCATCTGACAACTTGATGGGGTCGCCATGCATATGGAATAGGAACCGCTAAAAAGTGAACAAGACGGGTAAAGGGTATTAACAATACCATGACAAACGCATTCAGGATGTGTATATGCACCACCATCGGTAAATTGTTGACCAAAACCACATCCGGCCTTAATTTGAGGATAGACCACAAGTAAGGAACGGCATACGCGGCATACCAAGAGGAACCCCAACGGTAGAATATCGCTGTCCACACACCCGTTGCTACTTGAACTAAAAGAACAGTCAGTAGGACCATATCCATCGGTGAAGTCACGGCTCTAATACGGCTCTTGCTCATTCGTCTTACGATAAGCATGATCAGTCCCGCTAGCGTAAACAAAGCCAAGGTGAAACCGGTGGTTTCCATAATATACATTCTCATTGGAACCGTATTCCACCATAAAATGCTTTCAGGGATCAAAAAGCCAACAAAATGCACCATCAGCACGCC
>LUTY01002519.1 GCA_001640045.1 Candidatus Thiomargarita nelsonii
CTAGCCTAACGGGTGCGTGCTGCGCCAAGCGAAATCTGAGCCGTTAGCTTGCACCATAAAAAGACGTCCAAACTAAAGTTTGGACTCCTATTTCAAGGATTATATATAAAAAGGATAAACCATGCTTAATCTATCCTTTTTGGTTTTGACTTATCCTTTCTTATATGTAATCCTTGTAGTTATTGCAAAAAAATCAACAAATTAAACAATGTTTCCTCAAAACCCTTATGTTGCCGGCAATCCCGTCGGAGACTCTACCGCTTTTGTCGGGCGAGCCGATGTCTTGCGGGAAGTGCTACGTGTGTTACGTCACGCTAAAAACAATGCCATTGTGCTTTATGGGCAACGGCGCATTGGCAAAACCTCGGTATTACAAGAGTTGCAAGCCCAATTGCCGAAAAAAGGTAGCTATCAACCCGTCTTTTTTGACTTGCAAGACAAAGCCAAATGGCCTTTGGAGCGGGTGCTGCGAGATTTAGCACGTACCATCAGTGATGCCTTGGGACAAGCCGCGCCGGATTTAGGGATCACCCCCGAAACGACTTTTCATCAAGTCTGGCTGCCCAATTTGCTCAACACCTTGCCCGCCGAAACCTCGCTAGTGCTGTTATTTGATGAGTTTGATGTACTGGCTGATCCCGGTTCAGAGCAAGCGGGGGCGGCTTTTTTCCCTTACTTGCGTGATTTGTTGGCGATTAATTCAAAGGCCCTCAACTTTGTTTTTGTCATTGGGCGCAACGTTGATGATTTGAGCAATATTGCCCTCTCCCTGTTCAAAGGTACACCTGCTAAACGGGTATCCCTGTTCAGTCACGAAGATACCATCAATCTTGTGCGTCTTTCTGAGGCGAGTCTACATTGGTCTGATGAAGTGATAGAAACCGTCTGGCAACTCACCTGTGGTCATCCGTTTTTGACGCAACATTTGTGTGACAAAGTTTGGGAAAATCTTTATGATGATGAACCCGATGATCCTCCGATTGCCACCATCAAAGACGTAGAAACGGCTATTGGTGAGACATTGGATGCCAGCCGCAATACATTGGAATGGTTGTGGGATGGCTTGCCACCGGCTGAACGGGTGGTGGCTGCCGCTTTAGCAGAGGCGGGAGCAGGTATAATTACTGATACACAATTAGAACATTTGCTCTATGAAAGCGGTGTACGAGTGGTGATTCGAGAACTACAAAACGCGCCGCAATTGTTGCAAAGTTGGGATTTGATTGAGCAGGCTGATGGGGGTTATCGCTTTCGTGTTGAATTGTTGCGCCGTTGGATTGCTGAGTACAAGCCACTCCGTCGTGTTCAAGATGAGTTGGATCGTGTTGAGCCAGTCGCAGATAACCTGTACAAAGCGGGCTTGGGTTTATATCGTGGTGGTCAGTTAGAAGCCGCGCTCCCTGTGCTACGTCAAACGATTAGCTTAAATCCTAATCATGTGGGGGCTAGTCAATTATTAGCGGATATTTTATTGGCACAAGGGCAGACTGGTAATGCCCGTGAAATTTTAGAGCGGTTGTACAAATATCAACCGGCGGCGGCACGTCCTCGGCTAATTCAAGCTTTGTTGGCGTTGGCGCAATCTAATGACAATGAAGATGAGCAACTCAAGTTTTATGAGCAAGTTTTAGGCTTGGATGCTGATCAACCGGAGGCTAAAAGCGGGCGGTTAGGCATTTGGCAACGACGCGGTGATGAGGCGCATAAGGCGGGTGATTTAGAAACGGCGTTAACGGCTTATCGGACAGCTCATTTTGATGATAAAGTTGCTGAAGTTGAGCAAGAAATACGGGAACGTGAATTTCAAGCGCAGTTAAAGCGGTTAAATGAGGCTGAGCAAGCTAAGCGTTATGAAGAGGCGTTGGAACAGGCGCGGCAATTGGCTGAGGAATATTCAGATAAGCGCGATTGGGCTGATGATTTAGAACGCTTGCTTAGAAAAAATAAGTTGGATGATTTGTATCAACATGCGCTGGGTGCTTTGAAAAATGATGAGAGAGAAACGGCACAAACTTTATTAGTTCAAGTGGTTGTTTTAGAGCCGACGTATGAGGAGGCTACTCGGTATTTGCATTTTGCGGTGACGGGGACAGATGTGACCAAAATGATGCAGCAGAGTGTTGAAGAACTGAGAGAATGTCGTCAACATGAGAAAGATTTAGAAAAAGCCGTCAGTCAGTATCAGCAACAAGTGGCAAGCCTAAAAAATGAATTGGGTGCTAAAAAGAAAGTATTGCAGAAAGCCGAGGCTGATCTAGTACAGTGTTCTCAGCGTGACAAAAAATCTCGTCAACATGAGAGAGATTTAGAAAAAAACGTTCGTCAGTATCAGCAACAAGTGGCAAGCCTAACAAATGAATTGGGTGCTAAAAAGAAAGCATTGCACCAGTGTGCAGAAAAACTGACAGAATGCAGTAAAAAAGAGAAAGATTTAAAACAATTACTGGATAACCCACAAAAACAAGCTGAGGCAAAAACAGTACTAAAACAATCACCAAAATGCCGTCAATATCAAGCTGCGGTCAAAACAACTTGGGAGGCTAATAAAAGATTGGATGCAACGGATATTCAGCAACTAAGAAAAATAGCCAGACGACTTGGTTTGACACACAAACAGGCTGCTGACGTTGAGTCTCTGTATCAACAATCCAAAGTTGTCCATCAGTCTCAGCAACAAGTGGCAAGCCTAACAAATGAATTGGATGCTAAAAA
>LUTY01002520.1 GCA_001640045.1 Candidatus Thiomargarita nelsonii
TAAAGGTTTTTCAATTGGCGTAGCAAATGGTGTTTTAGGAGGCAAAAGCTTTTCTGGATTTGATGGTTCAGCGGGAACATTTTTCTGTCGCTCAATCATTGTTCCAAAATCTAACTTTGCTATCACCATTATGATGAATGCTGGCTCTGGTAGCGGAACAATGAAAGCGGTGGATAGGTTGACAATGCAGATTATCAAAAAACACTTCAACTGGTGGTGGAAGTTTTGGCTATAGAAAATGCATAACAAGGCAAATACATTCGGACAGCCAAAAGCAGAGCGAGGAACGAGTGGCACTTTTTGCTGCCGGTAAATAGCATTATTATCTTTATGGATTATATAATGACGGAAAAAGAGCGCATGAAACGTGCTTACATAGCACTTGAACAGGAAAGTGTGAATCAAGTCGCCTTATCAGGTGGCGTGTTTCAAAATCGTGTATTGACCGAAACCGCAGTAGCTATGCTGGAACAAGCGGGATTTATAGTTACCATACCCGCACAAATTCCGGTAAACGATGCGGGTATCAGTTTTGGTCAGGTGATTGAATTTGGTTATTAGATTAATTTCGGAAGGAATGCAAGGCGTACCTTGCACAGCGACAAAAAACGTGCCACTCTTAGATCGACGTTTTTTGTCGCTGTGCTGAGTACAACGAATGTTCAACAACGAATAAAAACCCTCAAGATGAACTTTCGCTCCGCGTAGCATGTAGGGTGGATTAAGCGTTAGCGTATCCACCATAATACCTTTGAAATTAGGTGGATACGCTAACGCTTAATCCACCCTACAACTGTTATCATAATTTTTTTTGAAAAACCATGAATGTTGAAAAAAAATTCATTGCTGAAAAGACTCACTCTCTTCGTCTTCCTCCCAGAAGAGCAGAAAAAAAGCCACTTGAAGTCGATTTTTATTCTGTTGATCCAACCATGCCGGTGGCTACCTTAGAAAGAATGGCCATCTATTTGGAGAATCCAAACTATAGGATAGTCTATAATCCTGAAAATAATCGGGATATCAAAATCCCATTACAACCGGGGGAATCTCCTTTTACTCTAATAGATGATGAAAGAAGTTTATGTTACAACGGTACGGATTTTTATTTAGAATCCTATCGCCATGAACAGAGCAGAAAGAGTGATCAACAAGCCTTTTACCGACTATTAGCCCAAACAGATATTGCCACTTATGAGATACAAGTGCCAGAGGTGATGTCTGTGTTTAATTATGGTGGAAGATATTACATTGTGTTACGGAACCGACGAAAGGCACTTGGAAAAACCAATACTTTCATGTACAAAGGTATGATTGTCAAGCATCAAGTGTATGAAAAAGGGATATGGCTCCACAAATAAGTGGTTAGTGATGTTGGATAGATATTGAACTCCAGATACATTGTTGTTTATAGAAGGAGCGGGACAGTTCATCAGAGATGGAGAGAAGTTCTGTGTAGTGTGACCAGCTCAATTTGGCAGACACTGTCTGCCATTTTGGATAAGCAAGATAAAAACGCCGCATATCCAGTACATGTGATGATTTTTTTAAGGCGTAAAATAATACGTTTCATCTGCTATCAATTCCCTTTCTTATTTCTAAACAGGTACAAAAAAAGTCTGAATCATGATTTGCCGGATTTAAGGATTTGCAGGATAAGTGTTATGGGGGTTAAATGGGTTTATCCGGTTAATCCTTAAATCCAGTCACTCCTGATTCAGACAATTAAATTCATTTTTTTTATCCTGAAAATTCTTAAATCCTGAAACGAAGTAACGAAGTAAAATCCTGATTCAGACATTTTGCCTCATTTCCTCCCAGCCTTGCTTGTTGTGCCAATACCGCTACTTGGCTCTGATGTTCAGGAACTTGCAGGGCAAATTTCCGCTGTTCTTCTATAAATATTCTCAACAACTCTTCTACTTGCTCACGGGACAACTGGGCATAGTTTTCAATAAATATTGGTTTTTCATAAATTTTAATAGAAGTAGATATTGCCAAGCATTGTTCAACGGCGCGACTGAGTTCTTCCGAAACATGCGGATTATTTTTCAACACGCCCGGTAGTGGTAAATCTGACCAAATAATCCCCCAATCATGTTGATCGCGGTTTAATAATTCCAGTTGTTCATCGGCTTGATCTTAGTAAGTGGATTGTAAGGGTGCGTTCTACGCACCATCAATCCTAAGAAACCCAGCAGGTTGATTTGGGTAAATACCCTTTACGCCAATGCCTGATGAGTTTAACTGCCGCCCTTTGACTAATATTGTCCTTTGGAATCGGATTAGCGGTTCTTAACAGTGTGACTTCCCCTGTTTTTTTATTCAGCCGTAGCCACCCCTGTTTTTTGTCTGGCTGGGAGATAAATTGGTAATCGGCAAATTGGTTACTCTCAGAGATTTGATTGATATTGATATAAAATGCCATTTTAGCCTCCATTGTACTTAATCTAACCCTGATGAACGACCGGAACGTATAGTTGCGTTGTGAGCCGTTCTATAGTCCGTTTTAAACAAACTCTCGAAACGAGATTCAAAGTATTCATGTTCTAGGAGTTTTAAATCATTAGAGTCAAATTGATTGTTTATTAATCTATACCATGCTTCCGCTATTGCTGGATCAGAATCAAAACGTTCTAAACCGCGATCAAGGAGATGTTGTTTAAAAAAGATATGATTTTTAATTTTCCTAATTTTAAACGCTGGTA
>LUTY01002521.1 GCA_001640045.1 Candidatus Thiomargarita nelsonii
TAAAATGCCTATAAAAAGCATATATAGTCATATTTTCTACAATTAACCACTTTCCAGCCAGATTTTTTGATACATTCCAAAATGAGCAATTTTTTCATATGGACAATCAACTAAATTAGGAGCCATAACTATTTTATCAACTTTTGTTTTGGTTCTAAGAATATTCAATATTGCTAAAAGCATTAATTCAGCTCCCTTATTGACAAATCCTGCCCCACGAATTTCAACAATCATAAACGCCTCCTCCTAAATTTTAATCTAAATAGCACAAGTATTTTAGGTTTAATACTTCTTATGTTGAATGGCATAGGCCATTTATTCTGCACCTCAAAACCTGAGGGGTTTATCTATAATGACGCAATTCATCTAGTGATTTTTTCTGCGAATAAGCTACATAACCATCGGGATCCGCGTATCCAACCGAGAGCAGCATGATCACGCGCTCATCATTTTTGAGCGAAAGTATCTTGGTCATTTTTCTTTCAAGGGATTCTATCTCGGGCCAATTAATAGGACAAGAACTAAGTCCTAAAGTTTCTAATGCTAGCATAAAAGACATAGAAGCCAAGGCCGCGTCAATATAGATAAGATGTCTATCTCTTTCGGAAAAGAAAGCATTCAAGTGACCAATAATAACAATAATTACTGGGATGTTATCAAAAAAACCTGCCGTTCCACCTGGAAGAGATGCAATTTCTTTAACCTTTTCATTATCATCTAATATGATAAATTCAAACGGTTGCCTATTACAGGCTGAGGGTGAAAGCGTAGCAACCGAAAGCGCTTGATCAATTAAGTCCCTTGGCACTGGTTTTTGCAAATACCAACGTACTGAGCGACGAAGTTTGGCTAAGTTTTTTAACTGTTGGAAAGATGGAATCTGGGATGACAATGAACAACAACGCTGATAGGGAATACGTATGTTGTCGCTATCACACTCATTTACAGTTTCCCCAAACTTTTTTCTTGCCGCTTTGATATTTGGGTGGGAATCAGTGACCACAGAAAAATATTCACGAAGAACACTATATGCCCAGGCAATGGTTTCATTGATTTCTTTACAATTTCGCAACGCCCTATATTTATCCACAGTTTCTTCGATATAGCCGGTTGCGAAGATATCACGCCGTGGACGCATTAACAAGCCTTTTTCTAATCTATGAATGTTACGGCGTAACGTATAATAGTTTCCTTTTTGAGGATGACGCTCATGATTGACTATACCAGACAAAACGGCATGATGTTCTCTCCTAAATGCCGTTGACATCATGTAGTACAAGGATGCTAATAGAGACATCTTGGTAAATAACGATTGTATCGTCTTGGTGAATAACGATTTTATAGAATTCCTTAATTTTAAGAGCCTTAACCTCCAACTTTGAGGGAGAAAGCTTTTAACAAATTTTTTTATTAATTTTTTCATGATTGATAATAAACGACTCGCTAACGGTGATTGACGAAACGATAACTAAGGCTGAACCTGCTATTTTTTCCAGCCGTGAGGATCGCCTATTGCAGCCCTGCCCACCAGTGGTTGAATATCCCAGTATCTGCTCTTTTCATCATTCTCTCTGGAAAATATACAAACTCCAATAGCCCCAAAATCCAATGCATGAGAAAACTCTTTTCGTTTAGAGAGCACATTCCATGCCTCACGCATATCATGGTAATAATTCATCTAAGGCATCATCAAAAAGCTTGTTTACAACTTGTTAGCTGGTCAGAGGCTTAGTGCAAAGAAAAATATCCTTGGTTGATGGGTATTCTAGGGCATGCTTTTCCACCTTCTCGGTGAGTACATCTGATGTTTGAATCACCTCTACTCTAAACCCTACATTTATCAAACGATTCTTGATATCGCGACCATACAACCGTACATGATCCTCTTGCTTGAAGTGTTTTAGCCTTTCCTTTGGCGACTTGATTTCCGGATCCTCGTATGTTGTGTCACCATAGACTGGCACCATAATCACAGCTAAGCCAGACGGACGTAGAACTCTGTAAAGCTCCGTCATTGCCTTGTGATCATTCTCAATATGTTCCAGAACATGCGAACACCATAACAATGAGAATTCACTATCCTTCAATAACAAGTCAGTAATATCCATATGTTCCATTGCATTCGCTGATGATAGATCTACACTAAGGTATTCCTTTGAAATCGAACGTAGCCAAGGTTCAATACATTTTTCTGGCGCAAAATGGAGTGTTTTCTCTGCATGATTATCGAGTGTATCCTTCAACATAAAGTACGCAAACCTATGTCGCTCAGATGATCCGCAGAAAGGGCAGATATGGGTGTCACCCGGCTTGTTAGGATAAGTCTTCCTGTAGAAAGAATGGCCCGTCCACAAACAAATAGGACACTCCCTAGAAGAGCCTAGGGATAGGTAGAATAATCTTGCTCCTCGTAAAACCCTATTATAAATTTTTCGCATTAATTTCATTAACATAACTTTCATCATCTCTTCAAAAATACTGGAAAAATGGATAGAGTTTTCATATAAAAGCTTTTTCTCATCTTACAAAAAAAATAGTCAATTAAATACGAGGCCAGCATATAAGATAATAAAGTTGCCCATGCTGCGCCAATAATTCCTAATTCCCTTATCAAAAAATAATTTAACACGATATTTGTAATAGCACCAATAAAATGCCTATAAAAAGCATATATAGTCATATTTTCTACAATTAACCACTTTCCA
>LUTY01002522.1 GCA_001640045.1 Candidatus Thiomargarita nelsonii
AAGATTTTTGATGGTTTTTCATTGTTCATCATGTTATTGTATCCAAAAGATCAATGCCATTAAGTTAAGGGCAACCACAAGGGATTGCCCCTACGGAAATGACATATTATGTAGGGGCAATCCCTTGTGGTTGCCCCTTAACTTAATGGTATTGATCCAAGAGATACGCCTTGCACTCCAGAAAATGGAGTCTCAGGCGTACCTTGCACGAACTTCTTTTACCATTGTCGGAAATGCCTGTAAGTTATTCTCAATCTTGTTGAAATCGAAAGTTTGGGCAGATTCGCGCCATTTTTCAGCATAATGAATTAAACCGAGCACCTTATAATCGGTTTTGGCCAACATATCAGTTATCAGTCAAGATTTCCTCTAACACGCTCCACACATTTTCCAACAACCGCTCCTGCGCCACCGCTGTTGGATGAATTCCATCGTTTTGCACCAATGCCCGATCACCCGCAACGCCTTCCAGAAAAAAGGGCACTAACGGAGTGTGATAGGCTGCCGCTAAATCATAATAAGTCTGATGAAAACGCGCCGTGTAAGTTTTGCCATAATTGGGCGGGATTCGCATCCCTAACAATAATACTTTTGCCCCAATTTGTTGAGATTGTTTTATCATAGCGGCAAGATTATCCCGCATGGCTTTAAGATTTAAACCGCGCAAGCCATCATTAGCCCCCAATTCGAGTATGACAATCGCGGGTTGATATTGTTGCAAAGCTTTTGGTAAACGAGTGCGCCCACCGCTGGTGGTGTCGCCGCTGATACTGGCATTAATAACTTTATATTTATATTCTTTATTTTGTAAGCGTTGCTCTAATAAATGTACCCAGCCCTCTTCGGGCGCGATACCATAGGCGGCACTGAGACTGTCACCAACAACCAGCAGTGTCATATCATAAGGCAGGCTCGTTTCCTGTGGGGGAGTCGATGGATTTGAGCATGAGCAAATCATAAAACATAAGATAAAAAAAGGTTTTTTAAACATGGCAAACACCTCGAAATTAAATCCACCCTTTTCAGCACAACAAGTGATAATAGCACAAAAATTAGCGAAAGAAGTCCATGCGCCCTTTGGTAAATTGACTATTTTAAGTGATATTGATTTAGAACTGTATGCCGGTGAAGCGGTGGCGATTTTAGGCGCATCGGGATCGGGCAAATCCACTTTGTTGGGGCTCTTGGCGGGTTTGGATAATCCCACCAGTGGCTATGTGAGCTTATTTGATACTAATTTAAACAAATTAGATGAAGATGGGCGGGCAGTGTTACGGGCGGGTAAAGTTGGCTTTGTCTTTCAATCTTTTCACTTATTGCCCGGTTTGACGGCACTAGAAAATGTTATGTTGCCAATGGAATTGGCGGGAGAGGCACAGGCAAAATCGGCAGCATTGGAGGTACTAGAACAAGTGGGTTTATCGCACCGTGTCCATCATACGCCACAACAATTGTCAGGCGGAGAACAGCAACGGGTGGCGATTGCGCGGGCTTTTGCTTGTAAGCCATTAATTTTATTTGCAGATGAGCCGACAGGTAATTTAGATCAAGCCACAGGGCATCGTGTGATTGAGTTATTGTTTTCGCTGAAAGTGGAACAGGGCACCGCGTTGGTATTAGTGACGCATGATCCGGCGTTGGCTGAAAGGTGTGATCGGCGTTATGTGTTGGATGGGGGCAAAATAGCGGGCTAATGATAAATAAATTAAACCTATTACGCTATAACGAATTTATATGGTTAAGCTTGATACTCATCGCAATCACCAGCCTTTTTTTGATAACTTTGGCTATGAATCATAGCGAAGCCGAAGATTCCGTGAGGTATATTTACGAGGTGACTAAGGTACCCTCAACTTTGAGCCTTTACGATCCCAATCATATTCTGTTTAACAGTTTCAATCGCGTTGTTTATGATTTGTGGTTATTTTTAGGCTACAAAGGTAATGCTGAGCTACCCATGCAGATTAATAATGTCATTGCTGGTATTGTGACATTGTTTCTCGTCTATCTTATTGCAAGGCGATTAGAAATGAGTGTCTATTTTTCTTTGCTCTGCTTGGGTATGGTTAGCATGTCTTATGGTTTTTGGAGATACAGCGTCGAGGCGGAAACTTATATATTACCATTGCCATTCATTTTGTTGTCTGCCCATCGCTTAATGATTATTGCTGAGAGTCGCTTTGAATATCGCCATTTTTTTTTATTAGGGCTCTTTATGGCAATGGCTACTTTGTTTCACCAGCAACATGTCTTGCTTATTTTTATTGCACCGTTTGCTATTATATTCCTCCACTCCAAAATACCTCTGAAGTTTCCAAAACATCAGATATCTGGGCGTGTCATTCTATTTTTTTGCGTATCAGGGGGGATAATTGCCGCCGTCTATTTTCCGGTGGCCATTTTTCTGGCTGAGCAATCTGAACTTGGGGAAATCATTAAATGGTCTCAGGGGAAAGCGGTGGGCAACGTGTTTTTGTTGCCCACCTTGTCGGGGGGCTGGTGGGCAACAAAAACACGTTGCCCACCCTACAAAAATCACCTAAGCCCTTATAAAGGGTGTCCCGCCTTAAGTGAATGGCCAACGGGCCCCACCTCAATTTCTATCCGCCGATTTATTGCCAAAGCCTCCGGCGACTTACCCTGTGCAATGGGATCTTCATTGCCGTGACCGTATATTTTTATGCGTGTTTTTGAAACGCCCCGCT
>LUTY01002523.1 GCA_001640045.1 Candidatus Thiomargarita nelsonii
GCCAGCATTGCGGGCTTTCTCGAAATCGTCGTGCATGATCCGCGTATGTTCAAGATGCCAGAGATCAACTGGTGCAAAATAATTGCCCACGTAGAGATCGAGCAAGCCATCCCCGTCATAATCGACCCATGTGGCGGCATTGCCGTTAGTCCAAGGTGAACCCGGTTCACCCTTTTCGTTGCGAAATGCCTTAGCTGTCACGTTGGTGAATGTGCCGTCACCGTTGTTGTGGAAAAGGACATCACGCCCCCATTTAACCACGAATAAATCTAGATTACCATCGTTATCGTAGTCTCCCCACACGGCATCCATACTGGTACCAGATTCGTCATTAATATTTTCTGCTACACCCGCTTGCGGTGCAACATTAACAAACGTGCCGTCCCCCTTGTTACGATAAAGGTGATTTGGTTGACCTTTTTTAGAATCAGTGACATAAAGGTCAACGAAACCATCATTATCGAAATCTCCAGCGGCGGCTGCAGCCCCTACACTGGTCATCCATGACATGATGCCATCCAATTTGGGATCGAGATAAGGTTTATGGTGGATGTGGGTAAAACCAGCCGTTTGTGTTACATCAACAAATGCTCGTGCTTCTCCAATCTGTTCAAGCTGAGCTGAAGGTGGAGGCGGGGCATTGGCTGGCGCGAAGAAAATCGGCCAAACAATCCAACCCGTTATGCCGGCTGTGATTAGCAGAAATAAACCAATAATTGTCCAAGTTTTTTTACGCATAAATGCTCATCTCCTGAATAAGTACTGAATCATAATTTTTCGGGTATTTTGGAGTCCAAGATTTATCTTGGGCGACCACACTTCCAAGATAAATCTTGGATTCCTTTTATGTTAAAGCTTTGGAACTTGTAGGGTGGATTAAGCGATAGCGTATCCACCTATCAAAATTTGGTGGATTAAGCGATAGCGTATCCACCCTACAAGAATTTATGATAATCTGACAAAGTAGATTTAATGGAGAATCTAATTCCCCACAATCCGCCGTGTATTCCAAACTCGTTGGTATTCTTTCGAGGCACTCAGGTTCGGCTCTACAGGTGGATAGTTTTTCATTCCATGATAGGGAAGCGGCTTGACCGTATCCGGAAAAGCCGTATATAAGTCCATATCTTTACAATAGCCATCGCTGTGCAATACGAGGGTGCGACTCCATCCCTTGGGTAGTTCTGGGAGTTGTGAAGCATCAAATTCCAAGGATATTTCGTCGCCCCGCGCCATGATGACAAATTGATCATCTACCTTTTTCAACAATTCGCGCACATCGCCAAAGCGAGTAAAATCTCCAGTCATGTTTTTAAAGGGAACGCCCATATCAAGACGTTGGTAATCGTAAAGAGTTGGATCAGCACCATCTGGTGAAAATTCGCTGGGATAACCTAGATAACGGAGTTCAGCGACACTGGGTTGTAATATATTCTCCCGCATTTGCGTTCCTAAGACGTTTTCTCCTACAAAGATTTGATCCCAAAAGATTTCCATATTGGTACGAATCCGCATACGCCCTTCTTTTCGGATCGGTAGGGCAGAAATATCAAGGGTCATCATGCGAGGTAGTCCTGCCGGAAATCCCATTTCTGGCAGGGCGACGCGCCAACCACCCTTTCCATCAGGCACCTCAATCCATGGAGAACGCATCGTGTTCTCCGCCTGGGACGCAGCATAATTGACATGAGAATAGGTGTATTCCACCCAGCCATATAAATAGAGTATAAGGGATGCATCGGGATCTAGGTTTTGGAGTTGTTTTCCAAAATCTAGTTCGATCCAGTGATCATCAGCATAGCCGACAAACCTAGTATCCTTAGGCGGTTTTGCATATTTTCGATCAATTTTCCGTATTTTGTCAAGCACATTTTCGCCGTGATGGTTTCGAGCCGCTTTTGGAAAAATTTTCTCAGCAACAGCAAAAGGTTTACCTGTTGGGAATGGCTGCGTTCCCGTGAAACGTTCATCTGGGTAAATTTCCCATTCCTCAGGATGATCGTAGGCAACTAGGTGTAACTGATCCAAGTAAGTGACTTCTTCTAAAGGCTCTGTCACCTTGATGAGATAGCGTCCATTACGGGGTGCGATGAGTTCAGGGGGAAGACGGACATCCTCAGTAGGATCGGGTGGTGCATATACACCAGGTTCAATAAAAAATCCAACACCACCGACACCCAGAAAGTCAGTCACATAAGCAAAACGCTCGCCATCCCAAACAAAAAGTATTGGGCAACTTGATGGTTTGCGCTGCATCTTGTTGATGAGCCAATTTTGATTGGCGGCGACTTCTAATTCACTTTGGAGTACGGCATCCGACCAAAAAAGGCGTACATAGTCAGCTTTACCTTGTTCGCCTAAACCAAAGTGCAAACGACGTGGGGGTGCTCCAAGGTAGCCCGATGAAGCCGTCACGCTGGCAACTTGTAGCCGTTGTCCTGATTTGACTTCCACAAATAGTCCATCAGCAGTGGGTTCTATCCATATTTCTTTTTTTCCAGCTTGGGTGGGAATGACCTCAAGCCAGTGCCGATTTTCAGGGACGGTGGTCTGCCAAATTTCTGGTGCTGCACCAATCCGGGTGACAATAAGTTCAAGCGAGCCATCTTGATCAAGATCAACCGCAACTGCCCCTCGCGAATCCGGCGCACTAGGAATAAGCTAATGAATGCTCAAGACTAGAAATTCAATGTAGCGTTTGATGG
>LUTY01002524.1 GCA_001640045.1 Candidatus Thiomargarita nelsonii
CCACTAAGACTTGCACAGAGAAGCACGGTTTTCAGCATTGGGATTTAGTGAAAGCTGATGATGACACTCATCAAAAAACACAGGCGAGAGTATGTGATTTGTGTGTACAGTAAGGAAAAAACTGAGTTAACTGGTTTTTGCCTGTAACAACTTATGGAGAAAACAGTGATGAAGAAATCAATGATAAGATGGTTAGGGGTAGGGGTATTGTGTGGGATGCTTTCAGTCGCACAAGCCACTATCCAAGAAGATCTTGATGCGGGATTGTCACCGCTTGAAGCTGTCCAAAATGCTTTGGAAGAAGGAGTACCAGCGGAGGATATAGCCGAGCAGTTATTGGATGCAGGATATGATCCTACCAGTACAGCGGAATTGGTAGTTAACGCAGCACCGGAGAATGCCGCTCTGGTTTGTAAGCGAATCGTGCAAACAGCAAAAGACGGGGAAAAACTGGTCGGTGACATAGCTGCCGCTTGTACACGCTCAGCACCAAATGCGGCAGATGATATTGCCACGTCCCTGAGCGAAGTCGTGCCTGAAGCTGCTGATGATCTAGCTAGAATCACGGAAGAAGCCAGAATCACAGAAGAAGCTGCATTCCCTACCACGCCTAATACTATTGTTGCCGAGATACAGGAAATTACGCCAGTAATAGAAGGTGAGGTCGATGGTTCTTTCCAGATAGCTGGCTTAATAGATAGTGGCGAAACAACGCAGGATGGCAAGACCGTATTCATAGTGACCGATCCAACAACTGGCAATCCGACGGAATGGCAGGATCGTTTGAGCCGTGTTGGGTTTGGATTGTTTAAACACTTGTTCCTAAAATTCGGGACAGAAATAATTGTGGCTAATGGCCACGCTAACGAGAGACTAGATAGCGAGGATACGAAGTAAGTGTTTATCAAATAATGAACGAGAACCTCACGCTGATTCATTGCTTGTAAATGTTGCACTATTGCCTAAGGCGCGTAAGACGTGTAATTGAGGTGTTAAATGAGAGCACTGAAGACGAAAGTTAGAGGTTTAACTAAACCGCAATTTGAGCGATTAAAAGAACTCACTCATCATACCAAAAACCTGTACAACCAGACCTTGTGGACACTACGCGAGGCTTTTGATGCAACGGGAATGTACTTTTCCTATTATCAAATGGACAAGGCACTTCGGGCAGGTCGAAAACCTTGAGGGAGGGGTCAACTACAAACGGTTGAAAGCAAAGGTTGCTCAACAAACCTTGCGACGACTTGATAAGAACTTCAAGGGCTTTTTCCGGGCGAATCATGATTTTAAAAAGGTGCGAGCCGTTATAGCATAAGTCGCTGAAAATGATGGAGAACATCATCCATTAAGTCAGAGAAATAATGCTATGCCTGACTTGGACTATACACTCATCCAAGTTATGGACAACTTTAATTTCGGTGGTGTTTAAGGTGAGCCCATAGAAATGAATATGTGGAACTGAAGGTGATACGTCTACGTTTATGTGTTTGTGTCTAAACACGGTGAGAGGAATGATGTCCTCAGTGATTCTCTCTCATGGATTTTACCTTTGATCTAACCTGAGACGGTTGTTGACCCGGTTGAAATCTTTCAGAAGACCATAAACATTGCCGAGAGGAATAATAACCTGAAAGGAGTTGTCTTAAATGACCCATCCTGTTGTAAAAGTGTTTGTAGTCGATTCAGAAGGTAAACCTTTATTACCGACTCACCCTGCCAGGGCGAGAAAATTACTCAAAAATGGTTCATCCGTTGTGTTGACGGTCACCCCATTTACTATTCAACTTAAAAAAGTGGTTTTAAAACCGGTTGGTAACTTGACTATAGGGGTTGATGATGGAGCCAAAGAAGTCGGCCTTGCTGTGGTTAATGAACACACTCAAGAAGTTGTGTTTTCAGGTACCATTAAGCTGAGACAAGATGTCAAGAAGAAGTTAACACAACGCCGTTCCTACCGTCGTGCGAGACGAAACAGAAAGCTTAGATATAGAAAAGCGCATTTCTATCGCAAAAAAGGTAAAGGTTGGTTGTCGCCGACGATTCGACAAAAGAAGGAAAGTATCTTGCGTGTTGTTAAAGACTTAAAACGTTTGATGAATATCACGGCTGTTGTGGTAGAACAAGGTCAATTTGATACTCATGAATTATCGATGGGAAAAAAATTAATGGGGGTTGAATATCAACTACCTGATTATGAAGGTAAAATTTTTAGATCTCAGGTGTTGTGGCGTGATAAGTACACATGCCAACATTGTGGGTGTCACGAGAATTTACAGGCACATCACATAAGACACAAAGCGCATGGTGGTACGAATTCACCACAGAATGGGATATGTTTGTGTGAAGCTTGTCACCTTCAATTACATGACGGTAAATGGGTTCTAACTGTTAAACCTAAAACCTTTGAGTATCCGGCACATCTACAGACGGGTAAATGGTTCCTTTATGAGCAATTGCAAGCCTTAGGGTTTAGGGCCCAACGTTGTTTTGGTTGGATGACTTCGCATTGGCGTCAACAACTTGGTTTATCTAAAACTCATGTAAATGATGCGATTGCAATGGTGTGCAGGAATTGGAAAGCGAAAATAAATTGTAGGGAATATCTAATTATTCCGAAACGGAAACAAGTATGGGAAAACAATCCCACTAAGACTTGCACAGAGAAGCACGGTTTTCAGCATTGGGATTTAGTGAAAGCT
>LUTY01002525.1 GCA_001640045.1 Candidatus Thiomargarita nelsonii
TAAATCATGGTGTGCCCGTATGGCTAACTCTGGTTGGTTATTAGCCATGTTGGTTGTTATACATTGGTTATTTCTTGGCTTTTTTATGGTGGGTCACTTACCAACCCTTGAGCCTCGCTTTTTTTTAATCACTTTGCCACTACTGGTTTGCGTGGGGAGCCTTGTCATTGCAGCTATTCCTCGTCGTAAGACTCGCGGGCTGTTTTGGGGATTGCAGCTTGTTTTCTTGCTCTTTTCAGTAGGCGATATTCCAGAATTTGCAAAAAAAGCTTATATTATTTCTCCAGAAAGGGCAGCCGGTGAATATTTAGGGGCCATCGCTTCAGAAAAGGGGAATTTCTGGGTTGATGCACCAACTAGCATTTATTACAGTGGCTTATCTCCAAAACGTTTTTTTTCATCCGAACAACTCTTGCCTGATGAGAAGCGTTGGCTAGAAAATACGCCTGAACTGGCTTTGGCGGCGATTGAAAAAAATGACATTCGTTATATTTTGTGGGAGGAGGTTTCTTACACTTTTGTGGGGCAAGTGTGGCCTGCAATGGCAGCGGAGCAAGCTTTTGAGCAGAATGGTTATCGTTTTGAGCCGGTTTTTCGTTATTCCGGTTGGGAATTAAAGTATGGGGCTAAGCCTACGGTTTTGTGGCAAGTCAAGAGCGGTCCAAGATAAATCTTGGACTCCTACCAGTCAAAAAAAAGCTAAACTATTCATTTGTAAGGAGAAAGCGAGATGATTTTTGCAAACTTCTACCAACGCTGTGAACGGCGGCAGAGTATTAAAACTCTACTACTGATATTACTCAGCTTTGGCGTTTTATCGGCCAGCAATGACAATGTGCAAGCTGATCAGCAAATAGGACAAGAGTCTTCTAATCAGCGCGGCAGAGTTCTCAGGCTGAAGCCTAAACAAACCCATCCCAATCAGCGGGTAGCATTGGTGATTGGTAACGGGGCTTATCATAAAGCTCCTTTGCCAAATCCCCCCAATGATAGTGATGACATGGCAACGATACTCGAACAGGTAGGATTTGAGGTGATGGTACTCAAAGATGCTTCGCTAAAAAAGATGAAAAAGGCGATTCAACAATTTGGTGAAAAACTGAAAAAAGGCGGCGTGGGTTTGTTCTATTTTGCAGGACATGGTGTGCAATATCAAGGGGAAAATTATCTCTTTCCTATTGGTGCCATGCAGTCTGTCACTGTCGCTGAGCATTTNTTGAGGGGCTGCAAATGAAACAAAAACTTCTAGTACAGGAGGGCGGCAAGTTGGACAAGCGCCTTCTGATCCACGCGAAGTCGTTCTTAAGCCCCCGCATCAACAAACCCATCCCAATCAGCGGGTGGCATTGGTGATTGGTAACGGGGCTTATCTTGAAGAGCCTTTGCCAAATTCCCCCAGTGACAGTGAAGATATGGCAACAGTACTCAAGCAGGTGGGATTTGAGGTGATGGTACTCAAAGATGCCTCGCTGGAAGCGATGGAGACGGCGATTCAACAGTTTGGTGAGAAATTGAAAAAAGGTGGCACCGGTTTTTTCTATTTTGCGGGGCATGGCGTGCAATATCAAGGGGAAAATTATCTCTTTCCTATTGGTGCCATGCGCTCCGTCACTGCCGCCGGGCATTTGCGTCATCGAACCATGAATGTTGGTTATCTTTTAGCCACGATGGAGGAGGCTAAGAATAATTTAAATCTCGTCATTTTAGATGCGTGTCGTAATAATCCTTTTGCCCGTTCTTTGTTTATAGGGAGTGGCGTGAAGAACCCTGATGGTTTAGCGTTGATGGAGGTGCCGACTGGCACGTTGATTGCGTATGCCACTCGTCCCAATAAAACGGCTTTAGATGGTATTGGGGGGTGCAATAGTCCTTATGTCAAGTATCTCAAGCAAGAATTGCCCAAGCCGGGCTTATCCATTTTTGAGGTTTTGACCAATGTGCGCGTGGCAGTGAAAAAAGAAACGAAAAATCGTCAAGTGCCGTGGTTTTATTCGGAGTTGGATAGGAAGTTTTGTTTTGTGGAGCCCTGTGGGCAAGTCGTCGCGCAAACTCCGGCGGTTGTTGTGCAAAATGCCCCTTCTCAACCCGTCGCTGCTCCTGTTTCTCCACCCGCGCCGGTCTTAGAGCCTTCTTCGTATCGCTACTCCGACAATGGTGATGGCACTGTTACGGATAATCGGACGGGGCTGATATGGATGAAAAATGCGAATTGTACTGGGCGGCGTGGTATGAGTTGGATAAACGCTATGCGATGGGCTGCCGAATTAGCTCATGGACGATGTGGTATTCGTGATGGTTCTCGGAAAGGTGATTGGCGGTTGCCTACTGTAGAGGAGTGGCATGCGATGCTGGATAGGAGATACAGAGCTCAAGCTGGGGGAGCGGGTCGGCAGTGGAATGAAGGTCCAGCACTTTCTAACGCTGCGGGAACGGGGCAGTGGAAAGAAGGTGATGCGTTTTCGGGCGTGAAAACGGACGGGATGCTATTGCAAAAAAGGTACTGGTCGTCTACCGAGGAGGGATACAATGCAACGTATTTCGTGAACATCTTCAGCGGCCGGGTGGCCTTAATCGGCCAGAGTCCGTCGTACGGCGTGTGGGCCGTGCGAGGCGGACAATAGGTCATTTGAGGCTTTGACCCTTTGGACGCTTTAAGGGGGGTCTGGGGCAATGCCATTAAGTTAAGACAAACCGACGGGGG
>LUTY01002526.1 GCA_001640045.1 Candidatus Thiomargarita nelsonii
TGGAGCAGCTAGGCTTATTGGATAAAGTACACAACGCCCTTAGAGTGATAGAACCTATTGGTTATTTGGATATGGTTATGCTGGAAAAACAAGCTCGGCTAATTGTGACCGATTCGGGTGGTGTGCAAAAAGAGGCCTTTTTTCATCAGATACCTTGCATTACTTTACGTGATGAAACGGAATGGGTGGAACTGGTTGAGTTAGGTTGGAATCAATTAATAGCTGTGAATGATTTGCGAAATTTCAAAGAAGTGAGTCTACAGGCTATGAATCGCAAAGGTGAAAAAGGCTCCCCGTATGGTACAGGACATGCCGCAGATGCTGTTGTTCAATACTTAACTAACAGGGCAAATCCCAAATAATAATATACCAAGGGCAACCACAAGGGATTGCCCCTACATCGCATTTTATTTAATGCCGGAGCAGGTTTGCAACATGCTCCGTAACGTTTCCATTACGTTTTTAGAATATTCGGATACTTGAGTGTGACTGAAACAAAAACTAGCAAATTCAGCTACTTGAAAAAAATTGACCTTAAAAATCAAACAGTTTTTCAACAAGTGGAACTGTATTTCACCCCTGGATTGAACGTGATTATTGGGGAAAATGGCACCGGAAAATCCCATTTACTCAAACTGGCTTATTCCATTTTGGCGGTGAGTGCTGAAGAAGGTCGTAAACCTAATGTAGGTACCCCAACCAAGGCACTATTGCAAAGCCGATTGGCTGAAAAATTGATTAACGTATTTCGTCCAGAAACTTTGGGCAACTTGAAACGACATGGGCGGAACCGTAAACGGAGTGAAGTATTCGCCCGTTTCGACAATCAAAAACTGGACATACATTTTAGCTTTTCTAGCCAGAGTAGAACGGAAGTGATGCTTAAGATTGTCCCCTCTATATGGTTGGATAAGCCCCCCGTTTTTTTGCCGACTCGGGAATTATTAACACTCTACCCTAACTTTGTCGCGGTTTATGAAAATCATTATCTTGAGTTTGAAGAAATTTACCGTGATACATGTATATTATTAGGAGCCTTACCAATAAAAGGTACTCGTGGGCGGAAACTGCTAACACCCTTAGAACAAGCAGTGGGAGGACGACTCTATCTGGATAAGAATGGCCGTTTCTATCTAGTTATGCCCAATCTTGACAAGATAGAAATGCCATTAGTCGCAGAAGGATCACGTAAACTGGGCATGTTGATACAATTAATTTCCACCGGCGCTTTATTAGATAAGGGATATCTCTTTTGGGATGAGCCGGAAGCCAATTTGAATCCACGTTTGCTTAAACTCACAGCCGAAGTTATTTTCCGTCTATGCCAGAATGGTATTCAAGTGTTCATAGCGACTCATAGCTTGTTTTTGCTCAGAGAGTTGGAAATTCTGCGGCAAAAAGCAGAATATAAACGAGTGCCTTCACAATTCTTCGCACTAGAAAAACAGGAAAAAGGTGTGATAATCGAACAAGGAGAGCGTATTGAAGAGATCAATCCGATTAGGGTACTGGATGAGATGATCGAGCAATCAGATCGTTATATGGAATAGACATGGTGCAAAAAGTAGTTGAAGGCGTTTTGGTATTTGAATTTCCAGATAACTGGCGTGTGTCGAAATATAGTTAATAAAAATATTGATAAGTGTTGACATTATTGATTTTTAGAGTGTTGACATTATTAATTTAGTTTGATTTAATTTATAAATTATGAAAACCAAGTACAGAAGGAGAGACTAGACCGTGAGGAACAAATGCTCGCCTTCCAACCAAAATTAGAGGTTTAGATAAAACCCAATTCAAACGGCTTAGGGAACTGACAGCTCAGGTTAAAAACCTCTATAACCAATCGTTATGGACGTATCGATGCGCGTTTTATGCAACCGGAAAATACTTTTCGTATTCTCAAATGGATAAAGCTATGAGGCAGGAAGTTAATCTTGAGGGTGAAGTGAACTACAAGTTGTTGAAGGCGAAAGTTGCTCAACAAACCTTGCGACGGCTTGATAAAAACTTCAAGGGCTTTTTCCTAGCTCGTCAGGATTTTAAAAAGAATCCGGGCAAGTACAAAGGGCAACCAAGGCCGCCTCGGTTTAAACAGAAAAAGCATGATAACTTGATTTTTGATTATCAAGCTTTTCAAATTTTTGAACGGCTTGTCATCTTGGAAAAAGATTTTCAACCCATCAAATCGTTCAAACTACCAAGTGGTAAAGTTTTTAAGTCAGTTGAGGTACTTGAACGATCCGGGTTTGTTGTCTTAGAGAAGGGTTTAGAAATCAAACTACCCAAACAATTGGTAGGCAAAACAATCAAGCAGGTAGAAATTATTCCAAAATACAAGTCTTTTCAGGCGGTTTTTGTTTATGATGATGAGCAGACTGACATTTATCAAATAGTTAAACCGGCTTTGATAGTCGAACAAGTTAAACTTGATAAACTAGATACCAAAGGCGAATTTCAGTCCAAGGAGGTTTTGTTTCATGAATCGGTAATGTCTATTGATTTAGGAGTCAACAACCTTGCTACCTGCGTAACTAATGGTGTCGTCAAGCCGTTTATTATTGATGGTAGGCGACTGAAATCTGTAAATGCTTACTACAATAAGCAAAAGGCGAAAATACAGTCAACACTCGAAAAAACGAGAGGGAGGAAATGGTCGCGCCAACTTCAAAATCTCACAAATCGGCGTA
>LUTY01002527.1 GCA_001640045.1 Candidatus Thiomargarita nelsonii
CCTTATGCATGAGCTGTTTTAGACCATTAATGAAATTATGCAAATCAGGCACATGATAGAAAACCGCAGTTGCTGTGATCACATCAGGGAAAATATTTAATTGGCGCATAGCCTTGCCAGTTTGCAAGTTCCAAAAGGTTTTAAAGACTGTTATTCCCTGTTCTTTGGCCAATTCTCCAGTACGTTGTCCAGGATCAACCCCAAGAATTCTCATACCATGCTTAGCAAAAACCTTTAATAAGCTACCATCGTTACAACCAACATCTACCACCAACGCATTGGGTTGCAAATTCAATTTTTTGATAATATGAGGTACCAATCGTTCAAAATGTTGAACAACAGGCACATTAACGCCTGTAATATAAGGATGATTAGAAAAAAGAAACTCAGGGGAGGGAAATTCAGCAATTTGAACCTGCCAGCAATCCTGACACACTTGCATTGCCATTGGAAAAACCTGCTCCTGATCTTTTGTATCTGGAAAATTATTGCCATTTGGTTGTATGCCAAGATCAATAAACTCAGCCAAATTAGGTGAGCCACAGTTCATGCATTCTGTTCTATTCATTTATAGTCAACTCTCCTTTACGACCATTTATTCTCTTGATATTGGTTCCCCAACCATTTTTTTCAAAAAATTCAAATCAATCTGAGAATGGGTATTTTTTAAAGCTTGGTTTTTTTGTTTTTTCCAAATATTTTTTGCGTCATCATAGACTTCCAACCAAATTTTATTTCCTCTAAGCCATTGACGAAACCACAACCAAGGCAAGTAAAGTTTATGCTTCAGCTGGAAATTCCATTGTCGCAAATTGCGCCATTGGAACAAAAATTGTGCCTGTAAGATAAGGCGCGAAGAACGCTTATCACCATTCGCATCCCAAGAGCCCCTTTCACGGTGATAGACGATACTGGCGGGTTCATAAATTGATTTCCACTGCCGGCACCAAGCTCTATAACCTAAATCCAAATCTTCGCCATAAGCAGGAAAAAATAACCGGTCAAATCCTCCTAATTCCAAAAATTTTTTACGATCCACTGCCATATAACCACCACAGGCAAACAATGTATAACAGGCATATTGCCGGGAAGTATCAAAACCACAATGGAACCACCCCCTGTGTTGCTGAAATAGCGAAGGTCCAGAAGTGATTTTTACACCATTCCAATCGTAAGCTCTTGCACTCACTGCGAAGACGGAAGTTTCTGAAAAATGACGAAGTAGCGGTACAATGAAATTTTCATCAACTCTCAAATCATTATTAAGCAGAATGACCACCTCTTCTTTTCTTGAGCCTAATAACCAATTATAAGAGAAAAGATAATCATTTTCCGGAGCAATGACCATTTCAATTTCTGGATAATGAGTCGCTAACCAACTCTGATCAGGTTCTGTACTTTGATTATCAAGGACTATAATTGGGCAAGAGTCCCAATAGTTTGAGGTCGCCTTAAGTACAGTGGGTAATAAGTGTTTTAAATGCTTAATACCATTCCAATTTAGAATTGCAATACACGTCGATGGATATTTTGATGATTCTAAGTTCATATACTTGCTCCCACTAACTATAGAAAAAACCACAGCGGGGGCAACCCCATAGATATATTAGAGAGACACGATACCAATTCCATATCCGCTTTGCCCTGCCTTATCTATAACTTCTTCCGTTTTGACTCTCTGTTTTTTAACTTCCTGCCAAAATTGATAAACTTGCCCACTGTCTTCGATACAGTCCTGTCCATAAAGTTGATGCCAGTCAGGATTTATATCATGTAGCATAATCCGCCCGCCCTGATTCACTAGTTGGCTATACATCTCATAATCTTGCTTTACGCCATTGTATGAGTGGTCACCATCTATAAATAAAAAATCCACTCCATTTGGAAATTTTGCTTTAACCTTTTCAAAAGTGTCTAAACTATGAGAGTCACCTATAACGATTTCTAGCTTTTGCCCCGACGATAAAGCAGGAAAACTTTGCTCCAATAACTGAGGGACTTCCAGATCAACCCCCACCATGATAAATTCTTCACTAGCCAATCTTGACCATACCTCGAAAGTGCCCCCAACTGACAATCCAATCTCCAAGATTGATTTGGGTTTTAATCGTTCTACTTGTGAAAACATCGCTGCCAGTTCATATTGTTTATGCAGAGCACCTTTTTCAATAGCATTTCCTGCTAATACCCAGTACTTATTCCCAACAGTTATACGTTTTCGTATGGCAACTGGTGAATAGTTCTTTGCTATAAATATAGACATTGTTCTAAGTTTATATAAAGCCCTGCCCACTCCAAGATTACGAGCTAACTTTCGTAAATAATTGATAATATTCATTGAAGTGTCCTTAATAAAATTTGTTATTATCCCTTATGCAAAGGGATTTTGTTAAAAAACAAAACTTAATCTTTTTTCGTATATTAATCAGGCTGTTCTATAAAAACATTTTTTTAAAAAACGAAAAAACTTTCCTAATGCACGTTTTACATAAATTAACACACTAATAAAAGAACGAGGAACTTTATCAGCTAAAAAGAACAGCCCATAATCACGCACCTTACCTACCTTTAGGCCTTTATTGGCAAAATAAGCGGCCCTTTTCATCTTATTCTTTTCAAAACATGCCTGCATAGAAGTCATATAGCCCAAATTCAGGAAATAACGTCTAATAGAATCATCATTAAAAAT
>LUTY01002528.1 GCA_001640045.1 Candidatus Thiomargarita nelsonii
CGTGCCAACTGATGTTGTGGTCAGTTCTACCAGCCCCTTTGAGCAAGCGGATGCCCCCGCCACGCTTAAAGCCGTTAATGAAGTAACTGATAATGAAATGATTTTTGATGTAGGCCCCCAAACCTCCGCTCAGTTTGCAGAAATCCTCAAAACGGCAGGCACTATTGTTTGGAATGGCCCGGTGGGTGTGTTTGAACATGACCAATTTGGAGCAGGCACCAAGGCGATGGCAGAGGCGATTGCTGAAAGTAGCGCGTTTTCCATTGCAGGCGGGGGAGATACCTTAGCCGCTGTGGATAAATATGCGGTTACTGACAAAGTGTCATATATATCAACCGGTGGTGGCGCGTTTTTAGAATTTTTAGAAGGCAAAAAATTGCCGGCTGTTGCTATTCTGGAGGAACGTGGGCAATCTTAAGGAAAGCCACATGCTGAGAAGAACTAAAATCATCGCCACATTAGGACCATCTACTGATGATCCCAAAATGTTGGATAAAATTATCCAAGCTGGCGTTGATGTTGTACGCCTGAATTTTTCCCATGAAACCCCTAAAATTCATCAGCGACGCTTAGAAGCGGCGCGTAAGTGCGCTAATGCTTATGGGCGACCGATTGGGGCGATTGTGGATTTGCAAGGCCCTAAAATTCGTATTGAAGAATTTAGTCAAGGTAAAATCATCTTGAATGAAGGTGATCAATTTATCCTTGATGCCACTTGTCCGAGTGATGCCGGTAATCAACAACGTGTTGGTATCACTTATAAACAATTGCCCAAGGATGTGCAGAGTGGTGACACCTTACTCTTGGATGATGGGCACATTGTTTTAAAGGTTAAACAGGTTGTTGATACCCAAATCAATTGTAAAGTGATCGTCGGTGGTAAATTGTCTAACCACAAAGGCATTAATCGTCAAGGCGGTGGGCTATCAGCCGATGCTTTAACTTATAAAGATCGCGCCAATATTGCCACCGCCGCTGCTATGCAAGTAGACTATTTAGCCGTCTCCTTTCCCCGCCGTGCTGCGGATATTCGCGAAGCCCGTAAATTATTAGAAGATGCCGGCGGTAAAGCTGGGATTATTGCTAAAATTGAACGCGCTGAAGCAGTTGATAACCATGAAGAAATTATCGAAGAGTCTGATGCCATCATGGTCGCACGCGGCGATTTAGGCGTAGAAATTGGCGATGCCCATCTGCCACTCGTCCAAAAGCAATTGATTAAAAAGGCGCGTGACTTAAACACTATCGTCATTACAGCAACGCAAATGATGGAATCCATGATGGAAAATCCGATTCCTACTCGTGCTGAAGTATCGGATGTCGCGAATGCTGTTTTTGATGGCACCGACGCGGTGATGCTGTCAGGGGAAACGGCGGCGGGTAAATATCCTGACAAAGCCGTGATTGCAATGAATAGAGTGTGTTGCAAAGCAGAAGAAGCGCCTATGGTACGGAAATCGGGTCATCGCCTAGAACATGAATTTAAGCGCATTGATGAAGCAATTGCGATGGCAAGTATGTACGCAGCTAATCATTTAAACATTAGCGCAATTGTGGCACTGACGGAATCCGGTTCAACGCCGTTGTGGATGTCACGCATTAATTCAGGCATACCCATTTTTGCCTTATCGCGTCATGCCAGTACCCGCAGTAAAGTGACTTTATATAGGGGAGTTTATCCTCTTGAATTTGATGAATTTTCTAATATTGATACCTTGCAAGCTAACCAAGTTATGATTAACCAATTGTTACAGCGTGGGGCTATCAGTGAAGGCGATTTAGTCATTATTACCAAGGGTGATTTAAAAGGTATTTCAGGCGAAACTAATTTGATGAAAATCGTTCGCGTTGGCAGTCCAAAATAAATTTTGGACTCCAAAACTAGGTGCTTATTGTAAAAAAATTTTTTGCCTGGTAGCCGAGTTATCGGTTTAATTTTTCACTTTATTTATTTATTTATATTTAGGAGAATTTTATGCTTATTTCCATGCGTCAACTGCTCGATCATGCCGCAGAAAATGGTTATGGACTGCCTGCATTTAACGTCAACAATATGGAACAAGTCCATGCCATCATGCAAGCGGCAGACGCAACCAATAGTCCGGTGATTATGCAAGGCTCTGCAGGGGCGCGTGCTTATGCCGGTGAACCGTTTTTACGTCACTTGATTTCGGCGGCTGTAGAAGCGTATCCACATATTCCAATTGTCATGCACCAAGATCATGGCTCTGAGCCTGCAGTCTGTTTGCGTTCCATACAAAGTGGCTTTAGCTCCGTGATGATGGATGGCTCTTTAATGTCTGATATGAAAACCCCTTCAAGTTATGAGTACAATGTCGATGTCACTCAGCAAGTTGTTCAGATGGCACATGCTGGTGGCGTATCTGTTGAAGGTGAATTGGGTTGTTTAGGCTCATTAGAAAGCGGTATGGCGGCTGAAGAAGATGGCTCGGGTGCTGAAGGTAAATTGTCCCGTGAACAATTATTAACGGATCCAGAACAAGCGGCTGATTTTGTCAAGCAAACGGGCGTTGATGCTCTCGCTATCGCTATCGGTACCAGTCATGGTGCTTACAAATTCACTCGTCCGCCGACGGGGGATATTTTGGCGATTGATCGTGTTAAAGCGGCGGGTCACAATGTGGGCAAGTCCTTGTATGAAAAAGATTTAATAGATGAAG
>LUTY01002540.1 GCA_001640045.1 Candidatus Thiomargarita nelsonii
TATCGGAGTGAGCGATAAGTCTCACGTTTGACGGTTTTTAAAAATGGAAGGTTTTTGGGAGAGGTATGTCGCTCCTGAAAGCGTTAATATGCCCCAAGCAGCTCTTTGAGTTCTCCATTTTTTTTAAGTTGAGATGTGCAGTATCTGGGGCACTCGGACCAAAATCATAATTAGCAATCATCGCCCCTATCGGTTTGCCCCCAAATACACCATACTCGGCACCTTTTTAAGGAGTTAAACAATACCTCAAGTTGCCTATATAAAAATAACCGGTGCCAAGCAAGGCCTCATCACTGCGGGTAGCTATCCCATCGAACCTATAAGTGGTAAATATCAAGCAGATCGTACTGATCAAAGCATCGTGATTCAGTTTGATCACGAACTGATGATTCCCCGCGATCCCGCAACCGGTCAACCCACCGGGGAACGGATACATAAGCCGCTTTGTTTCCGGAAACAGTATGACAAGGCTTCCCCCTTACTATACCAAGCCCTATGCACGGGTGAACGACTAACCGAAGTTGAAATTCAATGGTATCGCACCATGATGGATGGTACCCAAGAACTCTATTTCACGCATACACTGGAAGATGCGGTCCTCGTTAATATACATGCGGAGATGGTGCTCGCTACCGATATCAGTCTGGATTTTCGGGATCCTGAAGAGACAATCTGTATGACTTATCGCAAGATCACCTGGGAGCATGTCGTTGCCGGTACGATGAGTAGCGATGACTGGCAGGCACCAGTGCAGGCTTAAGTTAAAATCAGTGTACTTAATATCGCTATTTGCGAAGTTACACTATTAGGGCTTATTCGTCGGGTTTGTAACCTGATGCCCCAGTTTTTCTGCAACTCACAGAATACGAGAGCGGGATGTTTGCGCTTACCTAAAAAAACGCGACAGATTCCCAATCCACATTCCAGAAATTCGTGCATCATTCCCGAAACACTTATTCTTTATCCAATTGACATACCAATGATAAGGTAAAAAATGCGCCCAGACATTTCCAAATCGGACGCACCTTGATATGAACTCGATACCAACAGGGTTCGCTTTCTACATCTTCAACAACAATTTGAGCCGTGAGAAAAAACTTGGGCCCGTGAGAAAGCATTTCAAAATCAGGGTCATCGGGATATACTACATATTGCCCTATCCATTTATTCAGTTCGGCTTCCAGGTCAGCGCGTTCTCTCCAGGCACCAAATTGATTACGTTGCAGATATTTAATATAGTGCGCTAGGCGAGTGATGATAAACAGGTAGGGCAATTGTGTGCCTAACTTGTAGTTGAGTTCGGATTCTTTGCCTTCAGGGGTGTTGGGAAACTTTTTGGGCTTTTGTGCCGAATTTGCGGAGAAAAAGGCGGCATTGTCGCTATCCTTACGCATGGTCAGGGCAATAAAACCTTCTTCTGCCAGTTCGTATTCGCGCCGATCCGTGATTAATACTTCTGTTGGAATTTTGCCACCATCCATATCTCCATATTGGTAGAGGGGCAAATCTTCCACCGCACCACCGCTTTGTGGTCCAATGATATTTAGACACCAGCGATATTTGGCAAAGCTATCTGTCAAACGGGTGGCAAAGGCATAAGCGGTATTGCCCCACAGATAATTTTCGTGAGAAGCTCGGACATTTTCTTCATAGTTGAAGGCTTTCACCGGATTATTTTCCGGATCATAAGGCAAGCGCAAGAGAAAACGTGGCAATGTTAAGCCAACGTAACGGGCATCTTCGGATTCTCGAAAGGATTGCCACTTAAGGTATCTAGCCCCTTCAAAAATGGCCTTTAAATCTTTGAGGTTAGGCAATCGGGAAAAATCCTCTTGACCAAAAAACTGGGGGTGAGCAGCGGCAATAAACGGTGCACACGCCATTGCGCCTACACTGGCCACGTTTTGCAGCAGTTTAATATCGGGTGCGTTCGGGCCAAAATCATAATTGGCAATCATCGCGCCCAGCGGTTTTTTGAAACCGAATTCAAGATACTCATGCGCACAGACATGTTTATACAAGCCCGATTTGATGAATTCGGGTGATTCTTCAAAATCATCCGACAAATCTTCTTTAGAGACATTGAGTAATTCAATCTTGATGTTTTCGCTGAAATTGGTTCTGTCTATCACAAACTTTAAACCGCGCCAAGCCGATTCCAGTTTTTGAAAATCTTCATGATGTAAAATTTCATCCAATTGACCACTTAATTTTTTGTCAATTTCAGCGATAATCTGATCGACAACCGCTTCATTAACCTTTTTCAGGTCTTTGTGGGTTTTATCGTAACCTTCTTCGCCGGGTTTGAGCTTTATCGTTTGCTCCATCACTTGAGCAAGCACTGACGGTTCAGTGTCTTCTTGTTGCAAGTTTTCTGTCTCAGCCATGTTATCCTCCACATTCACTATTCACAATGATTATCAGCCTATCATAACGGTTCAAAAAAGTCACATTGCCTGGAAATGATGGGTTTCACTACCTTCAACCCATCCTACGCTTGCTTAGTGCGGTCTTGAAGAACTTGGGCGTATGCATATATCGACCATAGCTCCGATTCTCTTGTGGTATGCCCTTGAAGCCAGGCATAAATCGTAATGGAACCAAGCCCAGCGGTTTTCCATGTAATCGGAAGAATATCGGCGTTTTTGAATACGATCAGTCAGTTCACTCCTGAGCTGACGAGCCAACCCCCGAAAGTCTCTAAAATGCCGCTTTTCGTGAGCCAATGCCTCCTTCTTAGCTGAACCTTTGAGCTTATTGTTCAGGTATATGACAGGATTGAATGTAATTTTTAGAACGTTATTTTTTTCAGTCCATTGGGAGTTTTCGTTGAAACACGCGGTATTTTGAGGCTTTCCACAACGCTTACGAAGAGTTTCTGGGTTGACATATTTAATTTGGGGCTTGGTATTATGACCGGTAAATTTTAAGCGCATTGTAAGTCTCCGGTTGAGGTGTGCCAAAAATAGTGCGACCTTTGAGGCAAACTTACTTTTCAAGGTGTTAGCTAGCGTCCTACGCACAAAATTAATGGTACGTGAGGTGCGTGGGACGCACCCTACGCTGGCTCCCAATTAGGAGCGTCAGCCTTTTAGGCGGTTTAAAACGAGAAGACGATCAACCAGTACTCCATGCTCTAGGTCGTTTCATGCCCGCAATTTTGCAAGCCTGCTTGACATAACCATAAGGAAATAATTCAAATAAACGCCTTCTAGCCTCTTTTTTCCCCATTCCGAGTTCCTCAGCCAGGTACTTGATCACAAAACGAGCGTCAGCAATAATCCGGTGCTCATTGTAATAATCCCGCATGAATTTTATGATATTCCAATGCAGATCAATCAGTTTGAGTTCTTCTTCCTCTGCCAATTGTTCTGCTACTTTCTCATTCCAGTTTTCTGGATGAACCAAATAACCTTCTTCATCTCTTTGAATGGACTTGCCATTCACTTCAAGTACACTCATTATTTACTATCCTTTATTATACGACGCAGAGCGTCGAGGCAGGCATTCCCACGCAGAGCGTGGGAACGAGAAATCCACCTATCCAAGGTACGGGCGAGGCTTGTTTTAATAATTCTACTCCCATAAGTATGGGAGTGTGCGCCCTTTTTCTGATTTTAACGGTAAATTCTGTCCCGTCAAATATAATTTGGCCAGGTATGTTGATAAAATGTCTAAAAATACTTTCGGCTTTTTGGTGTTCAAAACGTGGTAGCTCCTGTGCCAGTCGAAGGTACAAGGTATCCGCAATGACAGTCCACAAAATATCAAAATGGATCCGAATCATCAATGGAGATGACAAAGCATTAAGATTAAAAAAAGAAACTAATTCACTGAGTTTGTTTTCTATATGCCAACGTTTTGCATAAGCTATTAAAACTTCATTGAGTGCGAGTTGACGATTATTCGTTATCACAAAAGTTGGCTGTTCCCGACCATGTGCTTTGATAATGATTTGGCGAACCTTTTGAGAGCAATCACGCAATAACACTTCATTCTCATAAACCAGGGCCGATTTGTGTTTGCGTTTAGGAATTGGCTTTCGTCACCTTTTGCCATTCTTCATCACTTATCTTTGAAGTGTTCTCCAACAGCGTTTTGCTTCTTTTTCTCAAGGTAATGAAGTTGATGTTATCTTTCATCAATTCATTGAGTATTTTGTAACTGGTAAACTTACAATCAAAGACAAGAGTTTCTTTTACCTCCTTCTTAATTGATTTCCAATAATCAACAAATTTTAAGATTTCAGTCGATTCATTTTGACGTAAAATATCAGCACGGGTATATACAATCGCATTACTGTTACTGTCTTGCACAAAAATCGTATTGGCTCCTTTCATGGCTTTGCCACGTGCTCCACACCACACCTTCTCCATTTGTGATTCCTCTCCAAAATGAGGAATTGAGTGAAAATCTAAATTTATAAAAGTACTTCCATAAAAATGGGGATAAATTTCCTGAAAATGCTTTACTAAGCGGTTTTGAAATTCTAATAAAAGAGTCTCCGAAGTTCGGCAAGAATAGCTTTGCATATAGGTGGCTTTAGGAAGAACATTGAGCCCAGCAAACACGCCTAATCCTGGTTCATGATCAAAATCAGACATGTGGCTAAGTCTTTTCGATCCTATCAACTTGAGTAATAGCATTGAAAGAGCCGCTGCTCTCGCATTAATCACACTGGATTCAGGAAGCTGACAATGCTGAATAATCGGAATAATTTCAGCTTCGATAATATAGGGCAAAAAAAAGAAAACACCGACTGTAGGACACTCAATATTAAAGGGAACGAGTTTGGTAAAATCTAAGGCGCGTGTTCGTTCGGGGATTTCTGTCTTAGCCTTGGTTTGGCCTCTTTGGGCTAGGGTTCTACGAGGCCATTTGCTATAACCTGCCGTCCCTAAAATGCGCTCTATCGTGCTGACTGACACTTTATATCCCCGTTGGACTAACTGTTCTCTTATTTCTTCTACAGAAAACTTTTCGGTCCGCAACTTTTCGATTAGTTGTTGGATAGCTTCGGGAGTACGTCTGCTCTTGGGGCCTTTGGGGATTTGGGGGTATAAATTAAGCTTACCACTCTTGGCATCTCTGATCAAAGAATAAAGCGTCGCCATTGTGTAGCCAAATTTTTTAGAAACGACTTCCATGGGCAAATTTTCCAAAACAATGGCTCTAATGGCTTCATATTGTCTTTGTCTCGCTGTGCTTGGATTTAGAAAAAACGGTTTCAGATCTCGCGTCATTATTTTAGGGTGTCTCTTTGATGATTATAAGTTCGTAACTTATAATGTCATTTGAGAGTAATGTCAAGTGCTCTCCAAGTGCTATTTTTTTATCACTTTGATTTATATATTATTTTTATAGTTATAGGAGTATCTATTAGTCTCATTGGGTATTTGGGGATAGGCT
>LUTY01002530.1 GCA_001640045.1 Candidatus Thiomargarita nelsonii
GGGATTTAAATACCCGTGTGACTGAGAAGGGACAAAATGAATTGAGCCTCTTAGCTCACCGCTTTAATGAAATGGCAGCCAAGCTGCAAGACAATATACGCACTCTCAGCGAAAAAGAAGCGTTTTTCCAAGCCTTGATCGATGCGGTGCCGGACGGTTTGCGAGTGATTAATCAGGATTTCCGAGTGATTCAAGTTAACCAAGCTTTTTGTCAGCAGCTTGGCTTGAGTCGAAGCACGGTTTTAAAGCAAACTTGCTATGAATCCAGTTATGCCAAAAACACGCCTTGTCCACCGACATTGAATAATTGTCCTTGTTATGAACTTGATAAAAGTACCCAACCCGTTAAATTCATCAGCCAACATGTTCGTGCTGATGGCAGTTTATTGGATGTGGAAGTGATTGCCGCACCGATGGCACTGGAAATCGATGGCAAGCCGGTCAAATTGATCGTTGAATCTGCACGCGATTTAAACCAAGCCATAAAATTTTCCCATGAACAGAAACTGGCTACCATGGGTGAAGTCGCCTCTAGGATGGCACATGAAATTTACAATCCCTTGACTTCCGTGCGCTTGGCTTTGCAGAGTACTCTCAAATCTTTGGAGAGTGGAAAATCGGAGCCAGCCCAGATCATTGATTATCTGAAACTGGTGGATGGTGAAATTGATAAATGTGTTGATGTCACTCAACGTTTGTTAAAATTGGGCGCAGCCGGCAGTGAAAAACGGCAATTGGTTGCTATCAATCAAGCGATCAGCGAAACCATGGCATTGTTGAGATTTGAAAGCCAAGAACAGAATATTGAGATTGAACTGCGGCTGGAGGCGGAACAAGATCGTGTCTTGGCGCGGGAAAATGATATTCGCATGGTCGTTCTGAATTTAGCCCAAAATGCTTTTCATGCGATGCCAGAGGGTGGAAAGCTGAGTATTCAGACTTGGCGGGATAAGGCTCAGATTTATATTACATTTACAGACACAGGCTGTGGCATTCAGCCAAAGTTCCTACAACGGATTTTTGATCCATTTTTCAGTCATCGTGCTGATCAAAAAAAGGGAATAGGATTAGGTTTAAGCATTTGCAAAACATTGGTGGAGCATTATGGGGGACACATTGGAGTCAACAGTCAATGGGGGCAAGGTTGCCAATTTACGGTGAGTCTGCCTGATGAAAGCACTATGGTTTCGGTAAAGGAAAGCTAAATGACGACGACAGCCAATATTTTAATTATTGAAGATGATGCCCTTCTTAATCATATGTTATTGGATAACATCAATAAAATGGGCTACAAAACGGAAGGTGTCACTACTTTAAAGCAAGCACGAGAATATTTGTCCAAACATGAGCCAAGCTTAGTGATTTTGGATGGTCGATTACCTGATGGTGATGGAATGGATCTGTTGCGTGAATTGAATGACATTTGTTGTTCCACTATTCTATTAACGGCTTACGGTTCAGTGAAAAACGCGGTGGAAGCTATGAAAGCGGGGGCTGCCGAATATTTGGTAAAACCTATTGATTTGGACGAACTTGAGATGATGGTCAAGCGAGTGCTTGAAAATGCGGCTTTGCGTCAGGATTATCCGTTTTATAAAAATGAACTGAAGCGTAATGCTCAAGGCAAAAAGTTGATGATTGGTCATAGCCCTGCCTTGCAAGAAGTTCAGAAATTGATTGATGCCGTGGCACCTACCGATATGAGTGTGTTAATCGAGGGAGAAAGTGGCACAGGTAAAGAGTTGATTGCTAATGAATTGCATCAACGTAGTGAACGCAGCAACCGAAATTTTGTGACGCTGGATTGTTGTACTTTACAGGAAAAACTTTTTGAGTCCGAATTATTCGGTCATGAGCGCGGTGCTTTTACGGGTGCCGATAGGCAAAAAAAGGGGCTGATTGAAGGGGCGGAAGGCGGCACATTATTTTTAGATGAAATCGGTGAGATCGAGGCGCCCATTCAAGCTAAATTATTACGGGTTTTGGAAACAGGTCAATTCCGCAGACTTGGCGGCACTAAAGATTTGATGGCTGATGTACGCATTATCGCCGCGACCAATAGAGATTTGGAACAGATGAGCCAAACGGGTACATTTCGTTTGGATCTCTATTACCGCTTGAGTGCTTTCGTTGTAAAATCTCCCCCATTGCGCTCGCGCCGCGAAGATATTCCCCATTTGGTTGAACATTTTATTAAAAATCATAATTTTTCCCGACGTATCAATAAAACCGTGACACCAGCGGCGATGAAAGCTTTAATCGCTTATGATTGGCCTGGCAATATTCGGGGGCTGAAAAATATGATAGAACGGGCCATCATTTTGTCTGGCAGGCGAAAAGCCATCCGCCCTGAAGATTTGAGTTTTCGTAGTCAATCAAACTCTCCTCAGAAGGGGGTGCAGTTAAGTTATGAAGATGAACCGAGCTTGGAAGATATAGAAAAAGATTATATGCAAATCTTATTAGAAAAATATTCTGGCCATAGGGCAAAAATCGCAGGTATATTGGGTATCAGTGAACGCAATACTTATCGGTTGTTGAAAAAATATGCTTTATAAGTTAGGCCTAGAATGAAATAGGAGTCCAAAATAAGATTTCTCGTAACTATTCAGCCTCTCGCTCCTTTGCGGAGCAAAGGAGTGTATGTTAGCACCGCTCTGCGGGACGCGGAGCGTCCCAG